>DASVFC010000471.1:0-2359 GCA_036380235.1 Vicinamibacterales bacterium | reverse complement strand
CAAACCCCGCATGGAGCAAGACCAAATAGGGAAGCTGATCGAACGGCCCGTTCGCGCTTCCGGGTAGGTTGCTGGATCCCGTCAGCGATGGCGGGACTAGAGGAATGATCGCTGCCGCATCGAAAGGTGCGGACAGAATTCGGCTTACAGGCTCACTGCGCCTTTCAGATTTCAGATTGCTGATGTTGGATTGCAGATTTATGGCTGATTGTCGGATTGGGTGATTGTCGGATTGGTGATTGGGTGATTGGTGGATTCGCGGATTGGCTAACTATCTTGTAACGGGCGGCGCCGGTTTCATCGGCTCACACATCTCCGAAGAATTGATCAAGCGCGGGCATCGCGTCCGCGTCGTCGACAACCTGGTCACCGGCTATCAGCGCAACCTGCGCGACGGCGTCGAGTTCATGAAGGGCGACCTCGCCGAGCGCGAGGTGGCGCGAGCGGCCATCGACGGCATGGACTACGTCATCCACCAGGCGGCGATTCCGTCCGTGCCGCGGTCGGTCGACAAGCCGGAAGAGTCTCATCGGGCCAACGTCGATTCGACGATGCAGGTTCTACTGGCGTCGCGCGATGCCGGCATCAAGCGCGTGGTGTTCGCGGGATCGTCGTCGGTCTACGGCGATCAGCCCGTGCTGCCCAAGACCGAGACCATGCCGACCAATCCGCTGTCGCCATACGCGCTGCAGAAACTGATGGCGGAAATGTACTTGCAGATGTTCACGCGTTTCTACGGTCTCGAGACGGTGACGACGCGGTATTTCAATGTGTTTGGCCCGCGGCAGGATCCGGGCTCACCCTACTCCGGCGTGATTTCGCTGTTCATCAAGGCGTTGAGCGATGGCACCACGCCGGTGATTTACGGCGACGGCGAGCAGACGCGCGATTTCACCTACGTGGCCAACGTCGTGGATGGCGTGCTGCGCGCGGCCGAAACGCCGGGGGTCAGCGGCCAGGTCTTCAACGTCGCGACCAACGGCCGCGTGTCGTTGAACGCGCTGCTCGAGACGTTGAAGAAGATTTTCGGATCGACCGTGCAGCCGATCTACAAGGAAGCCCGCCAGGGCGACGTGCGCGATTCGCAGGCCGATATCTCGAAGGCGGAAAAGATGCTCGGCTACAAACCCACGGTTGGTCTCGAAGAAGGCCTGCGGAACACCGTCGAGTGGTACAAGCAAGCCAATCGCTGACACACGTGGCGCCGGTTCTTCCGACCCGCGATGCTTCAGGTCTGCGCGTACGGGCAAGGCAGAGCGCTGGCATCTGAGCGAGCAGGTCTGCTCAATCGTGCAGGCCCGTTACGGCTTGGAACGATTCCAAGGCCAAGCGCATGGTGCTAACTGCGCAATGTCATTGCCGGATCGATTCGTCCGATTGCGCGCGCCGGGCCGATCGCAACTAATACCGCGAGAACCATCATCGCGCCGATGCTGGCCGCGAAAGTCGGCCAGTCGAATGGCGACACGCCAAACAGCAGCGATCGCATCAGCCGCGCCAGTAACGCCGCGGCAGCGACGCCGAACGTGCCGCCGACCGTGACGAGCATGACGCATTCAATCACCGGCGACCACTTGAGGCGTGCCGGCGGTGCACCGAGTGCCAGACGGACCGCATAATCCGGTGTGCGCGCGCTGACGAGCAGCGCCAGCACGCTCGCGATTCCCAGCCCCGCCAGGATCAGGCTCGCTACCGCCGCAACGGCGGCAATACTGGCGGCGAGACGCGGCAGGGCAACGGCCGCGGCGACCAAGTCACTCAACTCACGCACATCCGACACGGGTTGATATCGATCGATCGCCGCAATCGCCGTGCGCACAGACGGCGCCAGGGTCAAAGGATCGTTGACGGTACGAATCGCGACCGTCATCCAGGTCATGAAGGCTTCTGATTTCTGCGCGTGAGGAACGTAGATTGCCGGGCCTTCTTCAACCGTGGGACCGGCGAAACGGATGTCAGCCGCGACGCCGACCACGGTTCGCCACCCGCGATCTTCGGACGTTCTCACGCGCTTGCCGATGGCGTCTTCGCCTGGCCAATGCGTCCGGGCAAAGCTGTCGTTGACCATGGCGACGGCCGGGCGTCCAGCCGCGTCGCCATCATCGAAGACTCGTCCTCGCGCGCGGGCGCCGATGGTCTCGAAATAACCGGGCGTCACGACGCGAAAGCCGGCCCGATGTTGGTCGCCGCTCGCGAGTGCGACACTGCTGTTGTCGACGACGATCGGTATCGTCGAGCCGTTGCCCGACAGCGGCAGATCGTTGGCGGCACCGGCGGTGACCACGCCTGGAAGGTTCCGAACTCGATCGACGACGGCGGCGAAATAGGCGGCCTGCTGTGGCAGCGGCGTCTTGTTCGG
>DASVFC010000470.1:0-2723 GCA_036380235.1 Vicinamibacterales bacterium | reverse complement strand
GCCGAGATTCGACGGTGGCGCCGCGAAGCGGCGCTGCACCGCACGCGGGAGCGGCGGCCGGACCTGCTGGCCACCGCCGAGCTCGATGCGGACGAACGAGAGTGGTTGAAAAGGAGCAAGTGATGACTGCGATGGAGTGGGTGGAGAAGGCGCAACTGAGCGAACGTCCGCGGATGAAGGCGGGCGACACGGTGCGCGTGCACGTGCGCGTCAAGGAAGGCGACAAGGAGCGCATCCAGATCTTCGAGGGTGTGGTGATAGGCCTTCGCCGCGGCGGCAACCGCGCCACCTTTACGGTGCGGAAGGTGTCGTTCAGCCAGGGCGTGGAGCGCATCTTCCCGCTGCATTCGCCGACCATCTCGAAGGTCGAAGTCGTGCGGTCGGCGAAAGTGCGCCGCGCCAAGCTGTACTTCCTGCGCGACCTGAAGGGTAAGGCGGCGCGCATGAAGGAAGTCAAGAAAACGACGAACTAAAAATTTCGTAGGTGCACAATGTGCGCAGAGTGCACAATGTGCACGATGTGCACCCCGTGCACGCTCTGCACTCCCGCGGTACGCGCCCATGCGTAAAGTCTCGGCGCGGAAAAATATCGAGAACTCCCTGCACCGCTACGGTTTCGTGGCGGTCGCGGGGGTCGACGAAGTCGGCAGCGGCTGCCTCGCCGGCCCGGTGATGGCCGGCGCCGTGATCCTGCATCCGGAGCGCCGCATCGACGGTCTCGCCGACTCCAAGACCTGCACTGAACTGCAACGAGAGCGTCTGTACGAGGAGATCTGCCGGAAGGCGGTGTCCTGGTCGGTGATGTCGGTCGACCCCGAAGAAATCGATCGGATCAACATCCGGCAGGCGGGCCTGGAGGCCATGCGTCGCGCCGTGATGGCCCTGGCACCTTTGCCAGATGCAGTTTTGGTAGATGCCTTTCGAATTCCGTCATTGCCGATGGCCCAGCGCGGTGTGATCAAAGGCGATCGACGCGCCTCGGCCATTGCCGCAGCATCGATCGTCGCCAAAGTCACGAGAGATCGGTTGATGCAAGCGCTGCACGCCGCTGACCCTCGATACGGGTACGACCGACATAAGGGGTATGCGACTGCGGATCACTTGGCGGCCGTTGCACGGTTTGGCTACTCGCCGCAGCATCGCCGCACGTTCAGGCCCGCAACCCTGTTTGATAACATTGCGTAAGAGCAATCAAAGTGCCGCCGTTCGATCGTGAAACCGCGTTAAAAAACGCCGAAAAAGCAATCAAGCTCGGAAAGATCGACGCGGCGATTGCCGAATACGCCAAGGTCGTCGAGGCCCAGCCGCGTGACTGGAACACTGCCAACGCGCTGGGCGACCTGTACGTGCGTGCCAAGCAGGTCGACAAGGGCGTGCAGCAATACACGCGCATAGCCGAGAACCTCGCCGAACAAGGCTTCTATCCGAAGGCCGCGGCGCTCTTCAAAAAGATCCTGAAGATCAAGCCGGAAGACGAATACTCGATGATGCAGTCGGGTGATCTCGCCGCCAAGAGCGGCAAGTTCGTCGACGCCAAGCAGTACTACAACCAGGTGATGGAGCGCCGCAAGAAACGCGGCGACAAGAAGGGCGCGACCGAAATCGCGATCCGCCTGGGTACGCTCGATCCGGAGGATTTCGAAGCGCGCATGGGGGCCGCCAGGCTGGCGGTCGAAAACGCCGACACGCTGACGGCGCTGCGCGAGTACAAGGACGTGGCCGCGCGCCTCGAAAAACTGGAGAAGTACGACGACGCGCTGGTGCCACTCAAGGCAGCCTACGAACTCGATAGTTCCGACACCAAGCTGCGCAGTCGGCTGTTCTCCGCGTTTCTCGGCACCGACCCGGCCGAGGCACGTCGACTCGCTCGCGGCGCCGACGAGCTGAAGCAGCTCGCCGATGCCTTCGAGAAAGCTGGCCGCCACGACGCCGCGCTCGAAGTGCTCGGCGAGATCTCCGCCGCCGACCCAGCGAACCTCGAGATCAAGGCCAACCTCGCGCAGGCGCACATCGCCCGCGGTGAGCTCGACAAGGCGAAAGCGTTCCTTTCGGCGGAGACCGCCGGCGACAACCCCACCCTGTGGATGATGCTCGCCGAGATCGAGCTTCGTGCCAACCGGTTGACCGAAGGCAAGTCAGCGGTGCTGCAGGCGATCAAGCTCGATCGCACCCAGACGCAGCAGGCCGTGGTGCTTGGCTGCAAGCTCGCGGAGGTCGATTCGGAGGCGGCGTATCAGCCGATTGACGCGGTCGCCGATACGGCGCTGGCCGAAAGCGACTTTGCTGCTGCCGCCGTGGCGCTGCAGGAATTCACGTCGCGCGCGCCCGCGCACCTGGTGGCATTGATGCGACTGGTCGAGATTTGCCTCGACGGCGGTCTCGAGTCAGCGATGTACGAAGCGCAGGCGCAACTGGCCGAGGCCTACCTCGCCGGTGGACGCGCGGTCGAAGCCCGCATCATCAGCGAAGACCTGGTCGCGCGCGAGCCGTGGAACAAGGCCAATCTCGATCGCTTCCGTCGCGCCCTCGTCGCGCTCGGTGAAAACGATCCAGACGCGATCATCGCCGATCGCTTGAGTGGCGAAAGCCCGTTCCTCGCCACCGAGAAGATGGACTTGAACGAAGGAATTTCGTTCGAGGCACCGGCGACTGAAATAGCGGCGCCACCCATCACCGAAGCGGCACCCGCGGACGGCATCGAAATCGATCTCGACGCGCTGTCG
>DASVFC010000469.1:0-3015 GCA_036380235.1 Vicinamibacterales bacterium | reverse complement strand
GGGTGCACGGGGTGCACAGGGTGCACAAGGTGCGCAGAGTGCGGGCGAGCAGGGTGCGCGCGCGAGGGCGAAGGGACTCTCCGTCGGGTATGAATCCTAAGGTTCTGGCTTTGTGCGTCGTGTTGGGTCTTTTCGCGCCGGTGCGCGCACAGACGACGCTCCACCTGCCGCCGCTCGATCGGTCACTGCCGCCTCGAGCGGAAACGATTTATCGCGCGATGTCGCAGCGTGTTGATGCCAAGGTGGCGATGGACGTGGCCACGTTCATGGCGCCGATGTGGCGGCTTGCCGGCAACCCCGCGTTCGAAACGTCGCAGCAGCACATTTTCGATCGCTTGAAGAGTGCAGGGCTTTCTCCACGCTACGAGAGCTTCACCAACACTGGCATGGGATGGGAGCAGATCGCCGGCACGGTACGGCTTGGCGGCACGAATGGGGAAGTGGTGTTGTCGCGCGAGCAGGATCGCGTGGCGCTCGCGATCAATTCCTTCAGCACGCCAGCCGGCGGTGCGGTTTTCAAGCTGGTCGATGCCGGTGTGGGCACCACGGCAGCCGCGTATGAGGGGAAAGATGTGAAGGGCGCGGTCGTCCTCGTCACCGGCGCGCTCGGTCCGGCATGGCAGCAGGCCGTGCGCGGGCGAGGCGCCGCGGGTGTGATCTCGAGCGAGATCGCGCCCTACACGAAACCCGCGAACACGCCGGACGGTCTGCAATGGGGCAGCATCCCGTTCGACGACTCGTTAAAGGCGTTTGGCTTCAAGGCCACGCCGCGCGCCACGATGCGGTTGCGCGACGCGTTGGCAAAAGGTGCCGCTACCATTCACGTCGACATCCAGACGCTGTTTCATCGGCGGCCGAACCGAACGCTCGCTGTCGATATTCCCGGCACCGGGCGCGGCGAACAACGCATCGTTCTCGTCGCGCACGTGCAGGAGCCGGGCGCCAACGACAATGCCAGTGGTTGCGGAACCTTGTTGGCCGCAGCGCTCGCCATTCACGATGCGGTGCGCCGCGGGCAGCTGGCAGCACCGCGCCGCACAATCACGTTCCTGTGGGTCGACGAAATCCGCGGCAGCGAACAATGGATCCAGGAGGACGCCGAGCGCGTGCAGCAGGTGATTGCGATGTTGTCGCTCGATATGACGGGACAAGATACTGCCAGGACGGGCGGCACGTTCCTGATCGAGAAGGAGCCAGATCCCTCCGCGCTCTGGGAGCGGCCCTCCGATCCGCATTCGGAATGGGGCGCCAGCAAGGTTGATCCGGCGATGGTGCGCGGCAGTTTCCTCAACGACCTGCATCTGGCGGTGGCGCTGCGCCGCGCCCGAGAGACGGGGTGGGTGGTGCGCACAAATCCGTATGAAGGCGGCAGCGATCACACGGTCTTCACGCGCGCGGCGGTGCCGGCATTGCTCAACTGGCACTTCACCGATCGCTACTACCACACGAATCTCGACACGGTAGATAAGATGAGCGCGACGACGATGCAACACGTCGCGATCGCGGTCGCGACGACGGCACTGTTCCTGGCGTCGGCGAATGAGTCGGACGTCGAGCCGATGCGGCAGCTGCTGGTCACCGCGCGTGACGCCCGTTTCACTACCGAGCGGAATAACAACGCCACGCCCGAGATTCTCGAGGCGTGGCGCAAATGGTATGGCGAGGCGCTGACTAGCGTTGATCGCCTACGGGACTAGCGGCGCGTGAGGCGGGTCCGTACATTTCCATCACGTACTGCTTGACCATCCGGCGGGTGGAGAAGCGGGGCACGTTCGAGCGCATGGCTTCGCGGACGATCGCGATCCATCGCCGCGGCAGGCCGCGGCCGTCGCGGTCGCGATCGTAAAACGCTGGCACGACCTCGTTTTCCAGCAGGTCATACAACGCGTTCGCGTCGGCGGCGTCGGTGGCGGCGTGATCGTCGGGGTTGGCCTGGCCTTCGATCAGCCAGCCGTTCCTGCCATTGAAACCCTCCGCCCACCACCCGTCGCCGATGCTGAGGTGCGGCACCCCGTTCAACGACGCCTTCATGCCGCTGGTGCCGCTGGCTTCGAGGGGCTTGCGCGGGTTGTTGAGCCACACGTCGCAGCCCTGCACGAGGTAGTGCGCCACGTGCATGTCGTAGTCGTCTATGAAGGCGAGCCGGCCGCCGAATTTCGGATCGAGGGCGTGCTTGAACACGCGCTGCAGGTGATGCTTGGCCGGCTCGTCAGCGGGATGGGCCTTGCCGGCGAACACGATCTGCACCGGCCGATCCGTCGCCGTCAGGATGCGGGCAAGCCGATCCGGATCGTGGAAGATCATCTCCGGCCGTTTGTAAGCGGTGAAGCGGCGCGCGTATCCGAGCGTCAGCGCATCGGGATCGAGCATTGCGCCGGCGGAGACGATGCGGCTCTGGCTGACGTGCTCGTCCTTGAACCGCGTGCGCATGCGCTCGCGGATGAACGAGAACAGATCGTTACGCAGCGCCTGTCGCAACTGCCAGATTTCGGCGTCGGGAATGTCATTGAGGCGCTCCCAGAGCTGCGGATCGTCGACGTGATCGAGCCAGCCCGGTCCGAAATGATCGTCGAGGAGACCGAACACCGGGCCGGCCATCCACGTCGGCACGTGCACGCCGTTGGTAATGCTTCTGACCGGAATCTGGTCCGCCGGCGTGTCGGGCCACATCGGCCGCCACATCGTTCTCGTTACCTCACCATGCAAGGCGCTGACGCCGTTGACGAACTGCGCGGTGCGCAGTGCGAGCGCCGTCATGTTGAACTGCGAACCCGCCCCGTTGCCGTTGTCATAGGAGCCAAGCGCGAGGAAGCTCTGCCGGTTCTGGCCGAGCTCACCCCACGTCCCGGCGAGATATTTCTCGACGAGTGAAAACGGAAACGCGTCATGACCGGCGGGCACAGGCGTGTGGGTCGTGAACACCGTCGATCGGCGCACTTCTTCGAGCGCATCGTCGAACGAGCGGCCGTGTTCAAGCATGTCCTTGATGCGCTGCAGCGCCACGAAGGCGGCGTG
>DASVFC010000468.1:0-4711 GCA_036380235.1 Vicinamibacterales bacterium | reverse complement strand
GGTTCTGGTGGCTGCCGATACGCCCTTCGTGCGCGATCGCTTTCATGCGGCGCTCGACGCGGCAGGCCATCGCGCGATGATCGTGAAAAGCGTGGCGCAGCTGTTTGCGCACGTCCGCGCCGATCTCGCCGATCTCGATTTGATCGTGCTCGACTTGCGCATGCCGCACTCGTCCGGCATCGACCTGGTGCGCCGCATCCGCAAGCTCGATGACGGCCACCTGCCGATCCTGGTGTTCAGCGGCACCGTGTCGAGCGTGGATGAGGTGCGCGAGCTGGCTGCCCTTGGCGTGGCCGGCTACCTGAACGAATATAGCGCCGTCGAACACATCCTGCCGTCGATCGCGCCGCATTTGTTCCCGGACAACTTCAACCGGCGCGACAGCCCGCGCGTGGTCCTCGGCATGGCGGTGTCGTATCGCATCGGCGCCAAGATCACGGCCGCGTTGTCGTTGAATCTGAGCCGGAGCGGCATCGCCATCCGGACCGCGGCGCCGCCACCGCGCGACACCGTGCTGAAGATGCGTTTTGCCCTGCCCGGCTCGAAGAAGGAGATGCAGGCGGAAGGCAACGTCTGCTGGAGCGTGCCGAAATCCGGCATGGGCATCCGCTTCACGGCGGTCAAGCCCGCCGATCAGGCGATGATCGACGAGTTCGTTGACGCGCACTTCTTCAGGTCCGTAAAGACCGAACCTTAAGTAAACTTTCTCAGCCTCACCGCGTTCGCCACCACGAGCGCCGAGGCGCCGGTGTCGGCGAGCACTGCCATCCATAAGGTGGCGACGCCAGCCACCGCCATCACCACGAAGGCGACCTTCAATCCAACAGACAGCGCGACATTGATCCGGATGTTCGCCAACGTGGCACGGCTCAATCGAATCGTATACGGCACCTTGGGCAGTTCGTCAGTCATCAACGCGATGTCCGCCGTCTCGAGCGCGGCGTCGCTGCCCATGGCGCCCATGACGATGCCGACGTCGGCAGCGGCCAGCGCAGGGGCGTCGTTGACGCCGTCGCCGACCATGGCGATGGCGCCATGCGCGTGCCGAAGTTCCTCGACTGCCGTCACCTTGTCTTGCGGCAACTGCGCCGAACGCACGTCGTCGACGCCGACCTGCGAGCCGGTGGCGCGTGCCGCCGCATCGTGATCGCCCGTCAGCATCGCGACACGGGACACGCCCTGCGCCCGCAGATCGGACACCACGCGGGCTGCGTCGCTCTTGGGCCGATCGGTGACGCCGAGCACGCCAAGGGTTTCGCCGCTGCGCCATACGATCACCGGCGACATACCGCGTGACGCCAGCTCCTGTGCTACCGCGGCTGCATCGACGTCGAGCGTGCCACGCGACGCAAACAGCCGCGGCGTACCGCAGACGATCTGCGCGTTGCCGATTTGCCCTTCGACGCCGAGGCCAGGCAGCGCGCGTACCGAACTCGGGGTGCTAAGCGTTACCTGGCGCGAGCGCGCACCGGCAAGAATCGCCGCCGCGATGGGATGTTCCGATTGTGATTCCACGGAGGCCGCCGCCGCCACGACGTCGTCGGCCGAATTCGCACCGAGGGGCCGAACCGCGTCGAGCGTGAGATGCCCGGTGGTAACGGTGCCGGTCTTGTCGAATGCAACGACGCGAACACCGGCCAGGCGTTCGAGATGAATGCCGCCCTTTACAAGCACGCCCTGCCGTGCCGCGCCGGCCAGCGCCGACACGATCGACACCGGCGTCGAGATCACCAGCGCGCACGGGCACGACACCCCGAGCAACACCAGCGCGCGGTAGACCCAGGTGTCGAACGACTGCCCGGGGACCGCGAGCGGCACTGCCGCGACGCCGAGCGCCAGCACGACGATCGCAGGCGTGTACCACGCCGCGAATCGATCGATGAACTGCTGCAGCGGCGCGCGCTTGGCCTGCGCAGATTCGACGAGATTGACGATGCGCGCCAGCGTGGTGTCGTGGCGTCGCCGCGTGACGGCAACGGTCAAGGCGCCGTGGCCGTTGATGGTGCCGGCAAACACTTCGTCGCCTTCAGTTTTTTCTACCGGCAACGATTCGCCGGTGATGGGTGCCTGATTGACGTCGGAGTGACCGCTGCGAACGATGCCGTCGAGCGCGAACTTCTCACCGGGGCGCACGATCATCAGCGTGCCGGGATCGACGCGATCGATATTGATCAGCCGCTCGCCGGCGTCGTCTCGCACGAGGACATCGCTTGGCGCCAACCCAATCAACGGCCCGATCGCCTTGCGCGCCCGGTCGAGGCTTTGCGCCTCAAGCCACTGCGCCGCGGCGAACAGCGTCACGACCATCGCCGCCTCTTCGTATTCGCCAATGAACATCGCGCCGACGACGGCGATCACCATCAAGACGTTGATGTCGAGCGTCCGGCGCTTGAGCGATTGCAACGCGCGCTGTGCCGGGAACACCGAACCGATAATGGCGGCGGCAATCAGCAGCGCTTCGATCCACCAAGCGGGCTCGATCAGCATGCCGAGCGCGCAGCCGGCGACGGCCAGTGAAGCGGCGATGGCTGTCAACCAGCCGCGGACGCGCGCACCGGTCGGCTTCGGTGCTTGCACCTCGCAATGACTGCAGCCGAGATGATCTTTATTCGCGCTCATCGCGCGACCCTCGCCCTCGCACCTTTGGCACGCGCCGCACCCGCTGCACCCGTCGCACCCGCGGCACGCGTCGCACCCGTGCTCTCCTCCACGTGCTGCAACGTCTGCTTGAAGATCGCGATGATGTGTTGATCATCGAGCGAGTAAAAGACGATGCGGCCTTCGCGTCGCGGCCGCACGAGACGAATGCCGCGCAGGACGCGCAGCTGGTGCGACACCGCTGACTGACTCAGCCCGAGTACCGCGGCGAGGTCGCACACGCACAGCTCGCCGTGCGACAGCACGTCGAGGATGCGGACCCGCGTGGGATCACCGAGAGCGCTGAAAGTCTCGGCCAGGCCCTGTACCGCCTCTGGCGACACCAGCGCCGAGCGCAGTTTCCGGACTCGTGCGAGGTCGATCTGGACGAGGTCGCAAACGTCATCTTTGAACATATGAGCAGTTGTTCATATATTGCGGCAGGTGCCGGCCGAAGTCAAATGGCCGGATTTGCTCAGGGAACCAGCAGAAGACGGTAGCGGGTGGCCGACAACACCGCGTCGCGCGAGAACGGCTGGCGACGGTATTCGCCGGTGCGCCACGTTTCGTTCTGATCGAAATAGAACGGGCTGAACGGGTGGCCGGACTGGCCGGTGGGCAGGATCACGCGTGATTCATCCCACTGCCCGACGTCGAACAGCTGTCGCCAGGACGGGGCCTCGAACGCCCCGTAGCGGGTAAGGCGATCGAAGCTGACGCGCATCACGGTCGTACCGTCACCCTGCATCGGCACGGGGCCTTTGTTAAACAGGAACTGAAACGGGAACCGGCTGCCGATAGGATGCGAAAACCGCGCGGCGTGAATGCGATCCCAGTTGCGGCTGGAATCGCCGCCCCACTCGTTGCGCAGATACACCTCGGCATCCTGCGCGGCGGTCAGGAACACGTCATAGACGCTTTCCTTCTGCTCGACCGTCAGGATGTCGTCCCACCATTTCGACGCGGGATCGTCGAGCAGCGCGTAAATGCCGGCGGATTTCTCGGCGCCCGCCCATTCGTAGAAGCGGTTGAAGAGCGGCTCTTCCATTTCGTCGACGAACGTCCGCCGCCACACGGCATCTTCGAACGCCTGATAGTAGGCGACGATCGGGCGGTCGTCGACCACGCGATCCCACTTGGAGAGTTCTTCGAGCCGGGCCGCCCACTCGGCTTCGCCGTCCTTGCTGCGGCCCAACTTGATCGCGCCGGGCAGATGCGCCAGCAGCAGATCGGCGGCCGCGCTGCGCTTGTCGTTCTGCATGGCCGCCATCGCATCCAGGTCGACGCCTTCCGCCTTCGACAACAATTCACGCAACCGCGTGGCGCGGAAGGGCGCCGCCCAGTCGTGGGTAATCAGCGGCGAGAAACCGCGGTCGACGAGGTTGTTCGCAGACGCGATATACCCCGCATCCGGGTTCAACGTACGCGGCAACGTCCCCGGGTCAATAGCGCCGCTCCACGACGGTCCGGTGTTGCCGTCGACCGCCGATCGACCATCACTACCGGCGCGGATCGGCACGCGCCCGGACATCACGTAGCCAATGTTGCCGTCGACGTCGGCGTAAACGACGTTGCTCGACGGCAGGGAGAACGCCTGCACTGCAGCAGTGAAGGTCGACCAGTCGGTAGCGCGGTTGATGCCGTCGAAGGCAATCGCGATGTCGCCCGTAGCGTCCCAGCGCAGCGAATAGGCGCGGCGCTCTTCAGCGGGGCGCTCGATGGGAGACAACCATGACGGTACGGATTCGAAATCGAGCTCGACGTCCGCGATGATCGGCCCGTTGCGGGTCTTCCACACTTCGAACGGCAGCGGCTCGCTGCGGCCGCGCACCGGGATCGGTGCCGGCGCGATTTCGATCGGCACCCACTCGCCACGGTGGAACGCGCGCTTGCGACCGACGTCGACGCGCTCGAGCGACAGGTCTTGAACGTCGGCACCCGTATTCGTCAATCCCCATGCGATGCGCGAGTTGTGGCCGATGACGACGAGCGGAATGCCGGGAATGGTGACGCCGATGACGTCAAGGTCGGCGGCGACGAGGTGCATCTCGTACCACACGGACGGAAATTCGAT
>DASVFC010000467.1:0-6793 GCA_036380235.1 Vicinamibacterales bacterium | reverse complement strand
GATCAGATCTCGATTACACCAAGACGCAACCCTCGCTGTACGGCTTCGGTACGTGTGGAGGCGCCGAGTTTGCCGAAGATCGATGCGAGATGAAATTTTACGGTGTGCTCGCTGATCGATAGCTCGGTGGCGATCTCGCGGTTCGACAATCCACCGGCGAGAAGCGCAAGCACGTCGTGCTCGCGCGGGGTCAACGCTTCGAGCGGCGGATCCTCATCCCGTTGTGCCGGCGGCAGCGACAGCACCGCCTCGGCGCGATCGATGAGATCGACGATCTCGATGTGGGGGTCGGCCGCCAGCCGCGCCCGCAGCGCGGTGGCAGCGCCCCGAAGGTAGACGCGTAACGCCAAGTGACAGGAGCCTACGACTCCTACCTGCTAGGACGCTCGCCAACGGTTACGGATACATCGACCGCCGTGGTGCCGCGAATCACCGTCAGCGGCACCGCCTTGCCGACGCGATCGCCGCGCAGCCGCGTGATCAGTTCTTCGCCGTCCTGGACCGGTTGACCGTCGAAGCCGACAATCACATCACCGACGAGCAAACCCGCGGCATCAGCCGGACTGTTTTCGGAGATCTGGCTGATCAAGAGACCATAGTCTTGTGAGCGGCCGCCGCGCTGGCGTTCCGGAATCGCTACTGGCACCGACGCGACCCCGAGAAATCCCTGTTTACTGCCGCCTTCCGTTGCACCCTTGTTCGCGGCGGCAAATGCGAGGCCGGCGGGAATCACGACCGTGGTGCCGCGGATGGCCAGCGAGGTGATGACGCCGCTGACGCGGCCCGTCGAATCGATCAGGGCGCCGCCGTTCAAGGCGCCATGCGGCGCCTGCTGAATGCGAATGACGCGTTCGATCGAGTGACGGCGGCCTGTGCGTAAAGGGCCGCCGACCACCGCAATCGGCGCGAGCGCGGCCATCACGTGACCGCTCCACGTGCGGCCAATGGCGACGCCCAATTGGCCGGGCTTGGGCTCGTCGCCCGCCGTCAAGGGATGAAGGCCGAGGCCGTCAACGCGAATCACGGTGAGGCCCATGTGGCTCACGCGTCCGAGGACCGCGCCTTCGACGGTATGGCCGTTGCCGGCGTGAACGGCCACCTTGTCGTCATCGACGTGCGCGGTGGTGATGATCAGGTTGTCTGCGAAGACGATGCCGGCAGCGACGCGGCGACGGCCGTGCACCTGCACGACCGACGCGGCCGACTGTTCAACCGCGGCGGCAACGTCATTGGAGAGAGAGGACCAAGTGCTCATGCCTCAAGTTAACGTCGTGCCTGCCGCGGACGCATCAGCCAATCAGCTAGGGGATAGAATTCAGTGAGATGAGCTTGTCCGACACGTCTGCACTGGTCCGATCCCTCCAAACCGAACTCCGCCGCGTCATCGTCGGACAAGATCAGGTCATCGACGAAATCCTTACCGCGTTCCTCGCCGGCGGCCATTGCTTGCTGCGCGGCGTGCCGGGGCTGGCCAAGACGTTGTTGATCAAGACGCTGGCGCAGGCCGTACATCTCAAGTTCAGCCGCATCCAGTTCACCCCGGACCTGATGCCGTCAGACATCATCGGCACGGAAGTCATCGAGGAAGATCGTGCCACGGGCACGCGATCGATCCGCTTCATGCCGGGACCGCTCTTCGCCAACATCATCCTCGCCGACGAGATCAACCGGACGCCGCCGAAAACGCAGGCGGCGCTGCTCGAAGCCATGCAGGAGTACCAAGTGACCGTCGGCGGCGTTCGCCACCAACTCGATCGGCCGCTGTTCGTGCTGGCGACGCAGAACCCAATCGAGCAGGAGGGGACGTATCCGTTGCCGGAAGCGCAGCTCGATCGCTTCATGCTCAACGTCGTGATCAACTATCCGACCGCCGCACACGAACGCGCGATTCTCGCGCAGACCACTACGGGCGAAGAGCCGAAGGTGACAGCGGTGGCGACCGGTGACCAGATCGAACGGGCGCGAATGTTGGTGCGAGACGTCGTCGCCGCAGACAACGTGATCGATTACGCAGCACGGCTCGTGCGGGCGACGCGGCCCGGTGGAGACGAGGCCGATCGCGTGCCCGATTTCGTGAAGCAGTGGGTGCGTTGGGGCGCCGGGCCGCGCGCCGGACAGTCGTTGCTGCTCGCCGGTAAAGCACGAGCGGTATTGCACGGGCGTCCGGCGGTGTCTCTCGACGACGTTCGCGCGGTTGCGCCGCCAGTGTTGCGCCATCGATTGCTGGTCAACTTCCAGGCGGAAGCAGACGGCATCGAAGCAGAGACCGTCGTGTCGCGCCTGCTCGATGCGATTCCAGCGAGATAGCGATGTCGCGTGCGCACGTCGTTACGTCATCCGAGCTCCAGTCGCTGCGCGATCTGGAGTTGTTGACGCGCGCCACGGTTGAAGGGTTGCGGCAGGGTCTGCATCGCAGCCCCTTTCACGGCTACAGCGCGGAGTTCAGCCAATATCGCCATTACCGTCCTGGTGACGACCTGAAATATGTCGACTGGAAGGCGTTCGCCCGCACCGATCGCATCTACACCCGGCAATTCCGGGAAACGACGAACCTTTCGGCATTGTTCGTGATCGATGTGAGCCGGTCGATGAACTTTTCGTCCAAGTTCGGACTGGCGCGCGCGATCGCGGCCATTCTCGGTACGCTGGTCCTCGATCAAGGCGATGCCGCCGGAGTACTGGCGGTCGGCGAACGCACGCAGTTCGTGCCGCCGCGCAGCGGCCATCACCACCTGCGGGTGTTCCTGGCCGAAGTGTCGAAGCTCGCCGCCGAGGGCTCGGCATCGATCGAGGCGGCGCTGCGGCAGGCGGCGACGTTGATGAAACGCCGCGGCCTCATCGCGGTGATTTCGGATTTTTACGAAGATGACGCCGCGTTGCCGCAGTTGCGCCGTTTGCGGCGAATGGGGCACGACGTGATCGCAATTCATACGTTGTCGCGAGAGGAACTGACCCTCGACATCGGCGGCGCAGCTGAGCTCGTCGATCTTGAAAGCGGCCGCAAGCTGCTGGTGCAGCCATCGTCGATTCGCGACCAGTACGCGCGGTCGATCAATGAATGGCTGGCGTCGGTGGAGCGTACCATCAGGCGCGATGGACTGGATTACCTGCGGCTGACCACCGCCGAGCCGCTCGAACCCGCGCTGCGGCGCTTCCTCGTCGGCAGACGCGGCGGGAATTAGGACCATGTCGATCGCGTGGCTGAATACCGCGGCACTGTGGGGGCTGACGTTGATCGCGCTGCCGATCGCGATTCACCTGCTGGTTCGCCAACATACCCGCACCGTCCACTACCCGTCGCTCCGGTTCGTGCGCGAAACGGCGTTGGCGGCGTTTCGCCGGCGCGCAATCCAGGACGCGCTGCTGCTGGCCTGCCGCGTCGCGATCATCGCGGCGGCGGTGCTCGCTCTCGCCGGCCCGATCGTCCAGACAGCGGGCCGCGCCGGGCGTTTTGCCGAGCGGCTATCGCGTGCGGTCGTCCAGATCGACGATGGCGGCGTTGACCCGCAACTGTCGAGAAACGTATTCCGGACGCAGACCTTTCAGCGAGCGCAGGTTGCTGACGCCATAAATGACGCGGTGCGCTGGCTCGAATCGCAGCCGCCGTCACTGCTGGAAGTCGCGTTCGTAGGCGCATTCACAAAGGGGCAGGTGGCGAACAGCGATCTACATCGGGTGCCTGCGGGAATCGGCATTCGCTTTGTGCCCGTCCCTGGCTCGCCGCCGAGCGACACCTTTACGCAGACCATCCTGACGCGACGAGACGGCCGCCCGGTCTTTGTCGATCGGCAGGTGCGGTTGACGGCGGACGCAACGCACGTGGCGGGGCCTGGCGGCGAGGCGCCGGCGCCGGATGACGTGATTGGCGTGATCGCCGCGGCGAAACACCAGCCGCTGGCCGATGCCGCTTTACGCGCCGCGCTTGACGCCGGACTGCGCTGGCCCGATCGCAATCGTCGGGTGCTCGTGGTGTGGGAGGGCGCGGCAATTACAGACGCTGCAGGAACGGCACCCCTGCGAATGCCCGTTCCGGATCCCCCGTCGAGTGCGGCGACCGCAATCTGGAGCCTCGTTGATGGAGCAACGCCGAGAGAAGGTGCGGAACCGGTGGCAATTCCGCGGCCCGATCTCGAGGCCTGGTCACGACAGCCGCAGGGCATCTCACCACACGCGCAGCCGGCAGACGAAGGCGACCGCCGCTGGCTGTGGTTGATTGCGCTTGCGCTGCTGATGCTGGAGCACAGGCTGCGGCTCGACACTGGCAAGGTGGCGCAGCCGCAACAGGAGCAGCGCGTTGCCTGACAACCTGCGCGTGCTGGTCTCGGCTGTTCGCGGACGGCTGCGTGCTCGCAGCGCGGCACTGGCTCTGACAGCCGGCGGCGCCGTGTTCGCTTTGCTGTTGCTTGCCTCGCTGCCACTTGCCGCAAGCATCGCGGTCGCGATGGTCGTATCCGTCATCATCGCAGCGCTTCGGTGGCGGATCGACGGCGCGGCGATCGCGCGCACGATCGAAACACGCCATTCCATCGATAACCTGCTGATCACCGCAATGGAGATCGACGAACGGCCGCGGCCGCTGCGCGCCGAGATCCAGGATGCGATCTGGCAGCAGGCGGCGGAGCGAACCCGCGAGGTGCGGGCCGGTGAGATCGTTCCGCTGACGCACCCGATGGTGGTTGCCGCAGCGGTGTTGATCGCCAGTGTGTTGCTGGCGCGCATTGACGACGTGTCGACGTTGGTGCAACGGCAGCTCATGGCGCCGGCGATGGCGGCCCCGCAGATAGCCGACATCGTGGTGCAGCTGACACCGCCGGCATACACCAAGCGGACGGCGGAAACGCACACGAACCCGACGCAACTGACGGTGATCGCGGGCACCGTGATCAGGATCGCGGGGGCGGGGCGGGTGATACGAGAGTGGACGGCTACCGCGTCGGAAAGCCTCGACGTGCGCCCTGATGATACCGGCGCGTCGCGGCTGCTCCTCGTCACGGTCACTGCGGACCAGCCTCCGTCGGTTCGGATCGCGGCGCCGGGCCGCGATGCCGCATACGCGTCGCCGAACGTCGCCATTCAACTCGACGTCGACGGCCGTGACGATCTGGGGCTGACATCGCTGACGTTGCGATTCACGAAAGCATCGGGTGGCGGCGAAAACGTCACCTTCACCGACGGCGAAGTGCCGATGACCGTCGAACGCGTCAGCGATCGGCAGTGGCGCGCACGCGGACAATGGTCGCTCGATCCGCTCGGTCTCGCCGACGGCGATGTCCTCGTGTATCGGGCGATCGCGCGCGATACCAATCCCAACGGACAGCCAGTCGAATCCGACGCGTTCCTGATCGAGATCGGCAAGACCGCCGAGATCGCCAGTGCAGGTTTCGCGCTGCCCTCAGAAGAGAAGAAATACGCCATCAGTCAACAGATGGTGATTTACAAGACGGAGCAACTGATCAAGCTGCGCCAGGACTCCGGCGCGACGCGTTTCGCCAAGCCCGAGGAGTGGCTCGAGCAGACGCGAATGATTGGCATGGAGCAGCGCATGGTCCGCGCCGAGGTCGTGTTCTTGAGCGGCGGCGAAGTGCAGGACGAAGTTGAGGAAGCGGCGCACTCGCATGAACTCGCCGAGGGCCGGCTTGAAAACCAGGGGCGCGCGGAAATGGTCCGCGCGCTCAACTTCATGTCGCGCGCCGAAGCGCAACTCAACGACGGCAACGCGACCGAAGCATTGGTGTTTGAACGGCAGGCACTGGCCAGCCTGGAACGCGCGCTCGACCGCCGCCGTTACTTCCTGCGCACGCTACCCGATCGGTCGCGGATCGACACCACCCGGCGGTTGACGGGGGAGCGCGCCGAGGCACGCTCGTGGACGCGCGCACGCGCCGAGGCACCGCCGGCGATCGATGCAAACGTGCGCCTGCTGATCCGCGATCTGGCGGCAGCCGCGGCGGGGACGCGCGCGATCGATGCCGCGCTCGCCGCGCGAGTTGCGGCGATTGACCCGCAATCGCCGGTGCTGCAAAAGTCTGCGATCGCTGTCGCCGCCGCTCGCACGAGTGACGACCAGCGCGCCGCCGTTCGGGCTGCGATGGATGCGGTCGCCTCACACGCCCTCGCCAACCTTCCCGGCGCCGCCGCGGTGTATCTCGATCGGGATCCGCTCGCGGGACGCCTGGCGGACGAATCAGCGAAGAGGCCACGGCGATGAGCACCTCCGCGCTCCGCATCGTCTTGCGCTCGGCCGCGATCGTGATGGCGATCGCCGCGGTGATTGATCCCGTGTTTTCGCTCGAGCGGCCCATCACGCCGCCGGTCGCGTTGATCGACATGACCGACGGCCCGCTCGACGAGATTCGGGACATGCTGCGCGAGCGCGCTGCGGCGACGGTGATCGAGCGCGAAACCACCGGCCACCGCATCCCCTGCGCGCCAGGCGAACGCTGTGTGATCGTCGCCGACGGCACCGTCCATGGTGATCTGCCCGGCGATGTCACAGCGCCGATGCTGCTCATCGATCGGGAGCCGGCATCGCCGAACGTTCGGCTGCTGTCGGTCATCGTCTCGGAACCCCACGCTCTTGCCGCGAGCTCGGCTCGCATCGTCATCGACGCCAAAGGCATGACCGGCAGCACCACCGTGCGGCTACGCGATGGGGAACTGACGGTTGGTTCGGGGCGTCACGAGTGGCAATCGGACGGAACGGCAACCCTGGACGTCACCTGGCTGCCGATCGCGGCGGGGCCGCGACTGCTGCGTGTGGACGCAACCAGCGACATCGCCGAGACATCGACAA
>DASVFC010000466.1:0-2464 GCA_036380235.1 Vicinamibacterales bacterium | reverse complement strand
TCAGGACTACCACCTGGCGCTGCTGCCGCGGATGGTGCGTGAAGCGCTGCCGGCGGCAACGATCATCACCTTCTGGCACATCCCGTGGCCTAACCCGGAAGCGTTCGCAATCTGTCCGTGGCGCGAGGAGCTGCTCGACGGGCTGCTTGGCAGCAGCATCCTGGGGTTCCACACGCAGTTCCACTGCAACAACTTCGTTGACACCGTCGATCGCCAGCTCGAGGCGAGAGTAGATCGCGAAACCTTTGCGGTGTCGTATCGCCGCGAGCTCACGGCGGTAAAGCGCTACCCGATTTCAATCGAATGGCCGCTGTCGCCGGAGCTCACCGCCACCCCTGTGGCTGAATGCCGGGCCGAGGTCCGACGGCGCCACGGGCTGCCTCCCACGCAGGCGATTGGCGTCGGCGTCGACCGCTTCGACTACACCAAGGGCATCGAAGAGCGCCTGCGCGCGGTCGAGCGCCTTCTCGAACGCTGGCCGGAATGGGTGGGCCGGTTCACGTTCATCCAGATAGCGGCGCCGACGCGCAGCGGCATCGAGGAGTACGACCATTATCAAACCCGCGTGCGCGCGCTGGTCAGCCGCATCAACGCGCGATTCGCCGCGACGAGCAGTCATCCGGCGATCATCCTGCTGTCGACGCACCACGAGCCGGACGCGGTGCACCAATACTATCGAGCCGCCGAAGTGTGCATGGTCAGCAGCCTGCATGACGGCATGAACCTCGTCGCCAAGGAATTCATTGCGTCGCGCGACGACGAACGCGGTGTGCTCGTGCTGAGTCAGTTCACCGGCGCCGCCCGCGAGCTCGCCGAGGCGATCATCGTCAATCCGTACGACACCGACGAGTGTGCCGCGGCGCTGCAGGCCGCCCTCGAGATGCCGGAGCGCGAACAACGCGCACGTATGCGCTTGATGCGCGGGCTGGTCTCTGAGTTCAATGTCTTCCGTTGGGCGGGTCGGATGTTGATCGACGCCGCCGGCATGCGCAAGCGTCGACGGTTGCTGGATCGGATGATCGCGAGGGATGTCCGACCGGAAGCGGTGGCCGCTGTCGATCAGACCGCATGACGCTGTCGAATACCGGACTCGCCTATTTCCTCGACATCGACGGTACTCTCGTGGACTTCGCCGACTCGCCCGGAGCGGTGAAGCTCGCCTCGACGCTGCCGGCTCTCGTCGATGCCCTTTATGAATCCTCGGGCGGCGCTGTGGCGCTGATCACAGGACGATCGATCGCAGACGCCGATCGACTTTTTGCGAAGCGGCGTCTGCCCATTGCCGGGCAGCACGGTCATGAACGGCGGTCAGCCAGCGGCAAGGTGACGTGGCACCAGGCATCACCGAAGGCGCTTGACCCCGCCCGGCACAAGCTGGGTGTGCTCGTCGCCAGGCATCAGCAACTGCTGTTGGAAGACAAGGGACTCACATTGGCGCTTCACTATCGCCGGGCTCCGAATCTGGCGAGCCTTGCCCACCGGATGATGCACGCAATTCAGGACTCGCTGGGCGATCAGTACTGCATCCATCGCGGAAAGTGCGTCGTCGAGCTAGCACCTGCGGGAAGAGACAAGGGCCGCGCGATCCGGGCATTCATGCGCGAGTCGCCGTTCCGTGGCAAACCGCCGGTGTTCATCGGCGACGACGTCACGGACGAACATGGATTCGCGATGGTGAATCACCTCGGAGGTGACTCGATCAAGGTGGGGCCGGGGCCGACGGTGGCCAAATGGCGACTGTCGTCGGTATCAGCCGTGCTCGCCTGGCTCGAACATGGCAAGCCACACCCCCAGCGCTGCGATGCAGCGACGAACCAGCGTGCCCGAGCCCGCCGCGGGTCTAGCCTGGAGGGCGACGGTCCAATTCCTTCAGTCCTACGACAAAGCTCACCGGCACGCGAGAGGGATTGAAGCACACCTTGTCATCGCAGGCCTGATACTCCAGTGCGCCCGTGATGGTGACCGAGGTCATCCCCGCCAGCAACTTCTGCGCTTCCTGAGTCGCGAGCACCGTGACATCGCGGCGCAACTGGAAAGGGCTCATGAAGACCTCAACCCGCTCGTTGAGCGGCTTGAAATGATAGATCTGCGACGCAGGATAGATGGTCGCCTGCGGCCGCAGCCATAGCTGGGGATCGAGCGTGAGCCTGATCACCTGGTAATCGTGCTTGCCCGGCGCGTAGAGATGCATTCCCGGCTTCGGCGTCACGTTGACGACGATCGCCAATCTCTCTCCCGGCGCCGCCACACTATCGCTGATCGCAGCGGACATCGTCAGGTGCGGCGTCGTCGCGGAAACAGGACTACCGGCGACGGCCGCGCCGATCGTGCTCAGAATCGTCGCCGCGGTATAGCGCTCCTGATAGGCATCCTCGAAGAAGCGAGACTGCACCACGCCCTCGCGATCGACCACAAACGTGCCGGGATGCGGGATGCCATAGGTGCGTGATTTCGGATCGACCGC
>DASVFC010000465.1:0-6279 GCA_036380235.1 Vicinamibacterales bacterium | reverse complement strand
TCTCGGCATGAACGGCGTAGTTGAACATCGTGTGCAGCGACTTCTGCGATCGCGCGAGCAGGTCTTCACGGATGATCACCAGCGTGACGCCGGAGGGCCCGAGGTTCTTCTGCGCCCCGGCGTAGATCAATCCGTATTTGGACACGTCGATCGGCCGGCTAAACATGTCGGACGAGGTATCTGCCACCAGGGGCACGTCGCCGACGTTCGGCTCCTGCGCCCACTCGGTGCCGAACAGGGTGTTGTTGGTGGTGATGTGGACGTAGGCGGCATTCGGCGTCAGCTTCAGTTCATCCTGGCGCGGGATGCGCGCGAAGTTCTCGCTCTCGGTTGACGCCGCGATGTTGACGGTGCCGACGCGCTGCGCTTCCTTCACCGCCTTCTGCGCCCAGCCGCCGGTGACGATGTAATCGGCGGTGGTGCCCGAGGTCAGCAGGTTCAGCGGCACCATCGAGAACTGCATCGATGCGCCGCCCTGCAGAAAGAGCACCTTGTAATTCGACGGCACGTTGCCGAGGGCGCGCATGTCCTGTTCCGTCTTCGCCAGGATCGCCTCGAACGTTTTCGAACGATGGCTGATCTCGAGCACCGACATGCCGACGCCGGGCAGCGACACCAGGTCGCGCTGTGCTTCCTCGAGAACGGGGAGCGGCAGAACGGCGGGGCCGGCGGAGAAATTAAACACGCGATGAGTGGTTGTGGCCATGTGGATTATCCAAGCTTGACGAGTTGAAGATCGAGAATATCAGCGTTGCCGGATTGCATGGCATCGAGTGCCCGCACTGACGGCGCGCCGTCGAGGTTGATGCGGGCGACCGCGGCCTGCGCGCCCTCGAAAATGATGTTCTCGGTTTCCTGCACGTTGAGTTGCGCAACGCGCAGGTATTCGAAAACGTGCGCGAGCACGCCAGGCTTGTCGCGGTGGCGGACCACCAGCATGTGGGTCGCCGGCGTTAGCTTGCAGAGATTGACGACGTTTGGCACCTTGCCGGTGTCCTTGTAGGTGCGGATGATGCGGACCGTCTCGGCGGCGATCGCTTCCTGCGCCTGGTCGGTCGACGCGCCGATGTGATGCGTGCCATAGACCATCGGATCGGACACGATCGGATCATCGAACGCGCCGGCTGCTGCCGTCGGTTCATTGGCAAACACGTCGAGGCCGATCCGCAGGCCCTTGGCCCTGGCGGCGGCGGCCAGCGCCGCCTGGTCGACCACCTCGGCCCGCGCCGTGTTGATGAAGTAGGCGCCCTGCTTCGCGTGGCCGAGCAAATCGGCGTTCACGAATCCGCGCGTGTCCTTCGTCAACGCGAGGTGAACGCTGATGACGTCGGCCCGCGACACGAGTTCCTGCACCGATGACGTGATCGTGATGTCGTGCGCCGCCGCCGCTTCGTCGCGGGCAGCCGCGTCCTGTGCGTAGCGGCGGCTCCACACCAGCACGTCCATGCCGAACGCACGCGCGCGGCGCGCCACTTCCTGGCCGATGTGCCCGAACCCGATCAACCCCAGCGTCTGGCCCTTGAGGCCCCTGGCCTTCGAGTATTCCTTCTTGTTCCACTTGCCGGCGCGCAGATCGGCAACGTTGTCGGCGATGCGGCGATCGAGCGCGAGAATCAACGCCATCGCCAGCTCCGCCACCGCCACCGAGTTCTTGCCGGGGCAATTCGACACGTAGATGCCGCGCTTCGAGGCCGCCGCGACATCAATCGTGTTGACGCCGGCGCCGGCGCGCACGATCAACGACAGCACGCCGGCATCGAGCATCGGCTCGGTCACTTGCGTGGATCGCACCACGAGCACCGGCGCTTGCGACTCGCGGATAGCGGCGATGAGGGCGTCGCCGCTGGCGTCAGGTTGAAACATGACGTCGCAACCGGCGGCCCGCAAGGCCTCGAGACCGGATTGTTCGAACTTGTCTGCTACGAGTACTTTCATGGGATTAGCAAGTCGCAATCAGCACGGCAATTAAATCAGGTGCGACAACAGTCCGTCGCGGAGCTTTGGCTCGAACCACGTCGACTTGGGCGGCATGATCCCGCCGGCATCGGCGATCCGCATCAGGTCTTCGACCGACACCGGGTACATCGAAAACGCCACGGCGAACTTACCCGAGTTCACCAGGCGCTCGAGCTCCGCCGCGCCGCGGATGCCACCGACGAAATCAATACGCTTGTCGGTTCGCACGTCGCCGATGCCGAGCATTGGCTGGAGGATTGACTGCTCGAGCAGATCAACATCGAGGGCGTGGCGGCTCGACGGCAGCGTGAGGGTGTACCACTTGCGATCGAGATACATCGCCACCGCTCCCTTGTTCCCCGGCGTGGCGTCGCCGCCTTCCGCGACGCTGAACTGCGCCTTCAAAGCGTCGACGAACGCCTCCGGTGACTGACCGCGCAGGTCGGTGACCACGCGATTGTAGGGAAGCACCTGCATCTGATCATCTGGAAACGCGACCGCCATGACGCGATCGTGCTCGCCCGCGCCCTTTGCCGCGAGCGAGCGACGTGTCCTGGCCGCGCTGGCCGCGCGGTGGTGGCCATCAGCAATATAGAGCGCGTCGATCTGTGCGAACGCATCGACCAAAGCCTGGTTCTCCGCGGCCGGCACCTGCCACACCTGGTGGCGTACGCCATCCGGCGCGGTGAAATCGAACAACGCCGCCTGCTCCGCGACGCGCCGGACGAGGGCGTCGACCGCCTTTGAGGCGCGATAAGTGAGGAACACCGGGCCGGTCTGCGCACCGATCGCAAGCATGTGCCGGGTGCGGTCGTCCTCCTTATCGGGGCGCGTCTTCTCGTGCTTCTTGATCAGGTCGCGATCGTATTCGTCGATCGAATAACACGCGGCGATCCCCGACTGCACGTGCCCGCCCATGTGCAGGCGGTAGACGTAGAAGCTCGGCGTCTCCTCGACCACCAGCGGCGCCGCCGCCTTCAGCTTCACGAAGTTCGCCGCGGCGAGGTCGTAGACCGCATCGGAATGCGGGTTGGTGCCAGGCGGAAGATCGATCTCCGGGCGGGAGACATGAAGAAAGCTGAGGGGATTTCCCTCGGCCAGCTCACGCGCCTCCTCGGTGTTGACGACGTCATACGGCACCGCTGCGACCTGGGCAGCGGCGTTGGGAACGGGTCGCAATGCAGCGAAGGGAAAAATAGCCGACATGAACCTTCAATTATAGAGGGCTTCGGCAAAGGTCTTGCACCAGCAGCGGATGTTGGAGGGAATGCATGAGGCACGCAGTGACGCGATTTGTTTCAGGTCTGTCATTTTTGCTCGCCATGATGGCGATTTTTGCCACGCCGGCCGCCGCGCAAGACGCGGGGTTTCGCGGCGGCATCTCGGTGGATCCCGATCAGTTTTATTTTGGCGGCCATCTCGAAACGTCGCCCCTGGTGGATCGGCTGCACTTCCGGCCGAACGTCGAAGTTGGTTTCGGCGATGACCAGATGCTGGTGGCGGCGAACATGGAATTCGTCTACAAGTTTCCGCGTCGCGGCGACTGGGGCTTCTATGCCGGCGGCGGCCCGGCCCTGAACATCTACTCGTTCGATGACGTCGACGATTCTGAAACGGAGGGCGGCTTGAACCTGCTGGTCGGCGTTGAAGCGCCGCGCGGGTTGTTCTTCGAATTCAAGGTCGGCGTGATCGATTCACCGGACTTCAAGTTCGGTGTCGGCTGGACCTTCAGATAAAACCCACGGGGACGCGGAGGCGCGGAGACTATTTTTTGGACGCAGGTGCTGCTTAGTCACGCTGGAGCTGAGAATCGCGTGCCTTCGCCGTCGGTGCCTCAGAGTGTTCTGCCACTGGCTGGACACGTGTTTAGAAGGCCTTCTCCGCGCCCCGTGCCTTCGTGGGCTCTTACTCGTTGGCAGCGAGACGTCGCGCCGGCTGGGAGATCAGTTCGAAGTAGCGGTCGCGTTCGGTGGCGAACGCATTGACGAATTGGGCCGCTACCGGCTCGCCCGGCGGCATGTTGCGGTGCTCGATCACCGGGTTCACGTAGCGACCGTTCTTCTTCATGCCGTAATGCAGGTGCACGCCAGTGGCGAGCCCGGTCATGCCGACCTTGCCGACCAGATCGCCCTGACCGATGCGCTGGCCGGCGCGCACGGCAATCGATGACAGGTGCAGGTATTCGGTCTCGTAACCATTGTTGTGACGCACCTTCACGGTGCGGCCGCCGCCGTTCGTCCACCCCGCCAGCGTCACCACGCCCGGCGCCACTGCGTTGACCGGCGCGCCCATCGGCGCGTAGTAGTCGACGCCGTTGTGCGCCCGTGCATAGCCGAGGATCGGATGCTTGCGTGAGCTCGAGAATCGCGACGTGATGCGCGGTTCGAACTTGAGCGGCGACTTCAGGAAGAACCGCTTCAACGATCGGCCGTTCTCGTCGTAGTAGGCAGGCGATCCGCCGTCGGGCGTAAAGCGAATTGCCTTCACCGTGCGGCCGTCGTTGACGAATTCGGCGGCGAGAATGGGACCGTAACCAGACAACCGGCCCTCCCGCTCGTGCCGCTCGACCAGCACGCGATAGCGATCGCCCGGCTGCAGATCGGAGTTGAAGTCGATCTCGCCGGAAAACACGTCGGCCATCGACAGCGCGAGCTCGATCCGCTCGCCGGCCTTGTCCAGCGACGCCACGAGCGAATTGGTCTCACGGTTGATCTCGCCTTCAACCGCGACGACAGCGATTTGTTTCGGGATGCGTTCGATCGAGCTGATGAACCGCGGCGCTTCGTCCAGTGATGCGCGGGCCGCCACGAGGCGCCGATCGTTGTCGATCTCGTACTCAAAGCGGCGGACGCGGCCGTCGAGCAGACGATCGAGGATATACGGCTGGCCGGCGCGCAGCTTGCGCACGTCGAGGGCACCACCAATGGACGCAACGAGCGGCGCCCCTTCGCCGCGCGCGATCATGTGATCGTCGAACAGCGCTGCGATCGTGGTCCGCGCCGGGATGAAGCCGGTCAGCAGGTCGGCGTCCTTCTCCAGCGCGACGTCGCTGCCGACGCTGCGCACCGTCACCGCCGAATCGGCCGCGGTGACCAGCCACAATGCCGAGGGCGCGCCCAGCAGGACGACAGCAACCGACGCGATCAGGATTTGTTTACGCCTCTGCATGCTTTGTCACCGCCGCATCGGCACCACCAGCTTGGCGGTGCTGCCGGCCTGGATGCGTACGGTCTGCGTGTTCTTTCGGCCCCCCGCCTCGAGCACAACAGTGTGATCGCCGGGCGCGAGATCGGTGATGGTCGCCGGCGCGCTGCCGCGCGGCCGGCCGTCAATAGTAATACGGGCGCCGGCCGGCTCGCTGACAATTTCGACCGCGCCGGTCTTGGCAACGCCCTGCAGCTCCACGTACTGTGAGGTCTGCACGCCAGCGGTGATCATCAGCGGGATCACACGCGGCTCTGACTTGCCGCTCTGCACTTCCATCACGTGCGCGCCGGCGCCCAGACGCACGGTCAGCGGCGTCGACCCCTTCACTTCGCCGTCGATTTTCACCTGCGCGCCTTCGGGACGTGACTGCACTACCAGCTCGCCCTCGCCGGCGCGCATGCCGCCACCGCCGCCATCGCGAGTCAACAGCCACCCCATCACGCCGATCAAAATGACGACGACGGCGACCAGACCGAGCACGAGTGGGTTGCTGAACGTGCTCTTCGCAGGCCCATTGTCTGCGTACGCTGATGCAGGTACTGGTTCGGGCGGCGGCGGTGCAGGCGCCGCCTCTGGCACATCGATTTCATATGCGACAGCCTCGGCCTGTGCCGTTTCCTCAGACTGCCGGTGCTCGGATTGCGGCTGTTCGTACTGGGGCTGTTCGTACTGGGGCTGTTCGTACTGCGGCTCTTCGTGCTGCAGCTGCTCCTGTGCCGGATGCTCGTGCTGAGGCTGCTCAGCTTCATACCGGGCCTCAAGCGGCACGACCGACGCTTCCTGGTCCGGCTCGGGTATGGGTTGCGGCTCTGTGACCGGCCCCTCCTCGGTCTCCTGTTCTTCCGCTACTTCGGATTCGTCGACGACTTCTGCAACTGGTTCGGGCTCGGGCTCTACGATGGGTTCGGTTTCCGGCTCCGGTGCGAGTGCGGCCGGCGGCGGGTCGACGTTCGGCTGGTATGTGAGCAGCGCGCGGGCGATCGGATCCTCTTCGAGCTGTTCCCGCGTGAACGCCGGCCGCGGCGCCTCTTCTACCGGATCCGCCTGCCGCGCTGGTTCTGGTTCCGCCATGGCCACAGCTGCGGCCTCATCGGATGGAATCTCGATTTCTTCTTG
>DASVFC010000464.1:0-2521 GCA_036380235.1 Vicinamibacterales bacterium | reverse complement strand
AGCCGGCTGGACCGGACTATGCGGAACCGGCAGTGGGTGGCGTGAGCCGCGGACGACGAGAATCGACGCGGCGAGATGACGGGCACGGGCAGGGCGGCCCGCGCCGCCCTGCATCATCGCCGGCGCTACTTCTTCGGGTTTTCGGCGCTCACCAGCAGCGACTGCGTATAGGTGATGTCGAGCGTATCGCCGACCTTGATGCCCTCGAGGTTCCTCGCATCCGCGACCTTCCTCGTGCGCACCATGCCGTCGGTCGTCGCCACGGTGATCGAGCCGGTCTTGTGATCAACTGCTTTTACCGTCACTGTCGCCGTGACTACGGCTCCAGCCACGCCGCCGGGGACGTCCTTCAAGCGGCTCGCGGTCATCGCTGCCGTCGGCGCCGTTGGCGCCGCACCGGGCTTGCGCAACGTCACCACCACCGCTTCAGAGTACGTGGCCCTGATGGTATCGCCGACTTTCAGCTGCTCGAAACGCGTCACCTCCGGCCCGACCGTGAACGTGTCGACATCGCCCTGCTCGGACTTCAGTGTGACCGTGCGCGCTTCTTTGTTAATCGCGGTGATGGTTGCGGAGGTCGTGATGGTCTGCCTGACGCTGACGCCGTCCTTGGCCGGCTGCGCCAACGCTGGCGCCGTAACTCCGAGCAAGACCGAGGCAAAGATGACTTCTCTAAACATGACTACTTCCTTTCGATACGTTGTTAGCGCGGCCCACCGAATGCCGCTCCGATGTCAATCAGATCGCCGAGGACGCGCGCTCTTCCAGCGGCTCAACCTTCAGCCATCGCCGGGCCTCAGGTTCGGTTTCGAAGTAACGAATCGGCAGCATCCGGATCGGATGCGCGATCAGCGTCAGCACTGTGCGCCGCCATTCAGGGGAGCCGACGATTGCCAGCTGCGACACCGACTCGTCGTCGCTGAACCACGATCGCTTGTTATCGAGCCCGGCCCCCGGCATCCAGCCGATGAACTCATCGAATGCGATTAAGACGCGCACCTTGCCGAGGTGACGGATCCCCGTGCGGACCCAGTCGACGATTTCGTTCTGATCTTCCGCCGTGATCACGCCTCCAAGCGTGGCGACAATCAGGTCCGGAGGTTCGAACTGTTTGCCGATCACCATGGCCGGACGATATCGGCGCGCGCCGACGAGGGACTATGCGAATCCGGCAGTGAACGGAGAAGCGCGTTCAGAGCCGGAAACGCATAGCCGTTCTTCGACTTCGAACCGTATCGTCACGGAACATGGAGGCGTTCTTTCGCTTTCTGGCGGGGAACCCGTTCATCCTCCTGTTCCTCGTCGTCGGTGTTGCCGTTGCGCTCGGGCGGGTCACCGTCAGGGGCCATGGGTTCGGGATGGTCGCGCCAGCAATCGTGGTCGGCATCGGCATCGCTGCGCTAGCGTCGACCTACGGCGTCACGCTGCGAATGGATGACTTCACGAAGTCGCTGTTCTATGCCTTGCTCATGTACGGCGTCGGCCTCCAGGTTGGGCCGTCGTTGATGAACAGCCTCGACGAGGATGAGGTTCGGTTTGCCGCACTCGCGGTGTTGTGCTCGTTCCTGGGACTGGTGCTTGCCGCCGGCCTCGCGCGCCTTTTCGATCTGCCGCCGGGAGCCGCCGCTGGAATTCTTGCCGGCGCGATGACGATTCCTGCCGCGATCGGCTCAGCAGAACAGGCGGTGACGAGCCGCGTCGTGGCCCTGCCGCAATCCGTCTCCGTCGAACAGGTGTCGTCGATGATCGCGCTGTCTTATGGCGTTACCTACATCTACGGCACCGCCGGCATCCTCCTGCTTGGCAAGTACCTGCCGAAGTGGTGGGGCGTGGACGTCGGCGTCGCGGCGAGAGCCGTCGAAGATCACCTTGGCGTCCGCCATCTTGATGAAGCGGGACTCAGCGGCTATCGCCCTGGCGGCATTCGCGCCTACCGGGTCACCAATCCCGAAACTGCGGGGACGACCATCGCGCAATTCCGCTCTCGCTATCCGATGTATCGCGTCGTCAACGTCGTCCAGGGCAACACTGCACTCGCCGTCGATGCTGACGTGGTGCTGGAGCGTGGCACCGTCGTGGCCCTCGGCGGACGGCTCGAAGATCTCCCCGAGCGCATCGGCCTCGTCGGACCCGAGGTTGCGGATCAGCGCGCGTTGAACGTGCCGCTCGATCATGCCGAAGTACTGGTGACGAACCACGAGGTGTTCGGCAGGCCGCTGCGGGATTTCCGCAACCAGGAATTTTCGGGTGAGGTCACGCTCGTCAGGATGGAACGCGGCGGGCAACCGTTTCCGGTGGGCTTGGACACAACGGTGCGAAGTTTGGACGTGCTGCATTTCGCTGGCATCAGGTCGGCGGTTGGCAAGGCCGGTGCATTATTCGGACGGATGGCGCGGGCCAACTCGTCCACCGATTTGCTGACGCTCGCCATCGGCATGATCCTCGGTCTCTTAATCGGGAAGATCACCCTCCAGGTCTGGGGCGCGGCCCTCGGCCTTGGGAACGCGGGCGGCCTGCTCGT
>DASVFC010000463.1:0-3262 GCA_036380235.1 Vicinamibacterales bacterium | reverse complement strand
TCAGCAGGTTTGCGCCCTTGACGCGGTCCGGCTGAAACGCCGTGCGCTTCGCCAGCGGCGCATAACAAATCGCGGGACGCAGGTTGGCAAATCCGCCTAGCGCCTGGCGCAGCGCCAGCAGTGCGGCCTCTGGACGTTCCGACGGCAGGCGGCCATCGAACTTCGGATGACCCACCGCACCCAGCAGCACCGCCTTTGCGCCAAGGCATGCTTCAAGGGTGCTGTTGGGAAGCCCCGTGCCCTCGCTGTCGATGGCCACGCCGCCGATGGCGTGCGTCGAGAACGAGAATTGCCTGCCCGAATGTTCGGCGATGTCTTTTAGAACGCGGACGGCTTCCTCGGTGACCTCTGGCCCGATGCCATCGCCGGGGAGGAGCGCGATCTTCAGTGGCATGTCGCGTCTCCACGAGAGGCAGCGGCCCCCAGCGCAAGCGCCGCGGTAAGCTCTTCCCGAATGATCACCGTCAGTTGTTCGTCGTCCACGGTCTTGGTGCGATCGGCCAGCGCGGTGACGCGCGAATACAGGCGTTCGAGCTCCGCCTGGCGAAGGCGATGGCCGAGCGCGCGGCACCGCGCATCGAGCCCGCGCATGCCGGAGTGCTTGCCGAGCACGAGCCGCGTGCCAGGAGCGCCGACCGATTCGGGGCGCATGATTTCGTAAGTCAATTCGTACTTGAGCATGCCGTCCTGGTGAATACCGGCTTCGTGCGCAAACGCGTTCGCACCCACGATCGCCTTGTTGGGCGGCACGTTGACGCCGACGATCGACGACAGCGTGTTGCTGGTCGGCACGAGAGCCTGGGTATGAATGCAAGTGCGATGGGGAAGCGCGTCGTTGCGCACTTCCAGCGCCATCACGATTTCTTCGAGCGACGCGTTGCCGGCCCGCTCGCCAATGCCGTTGATCGTGCACTCGACCTGCCGAGCGCCGGCTTGCACCGCGGCCAGGGAATTGGCGACCGCCAGGCCAAGGTCGTTGTGGCAGTGCGCCGACAGCACCGCGGCGTTGCCGATCCGCGAGCCCACTGTCTTGAAAATGCGCTCGATGTCGTTGGGCAGCGCGTAGCCAACCGTGTCGGGCAGATTGATCGTCGTCGCACCCGCGGCGACCGCCGCTTCGGCCACCGCACACAGGAACTCCAGATCGCTGCGCGTTGCATCCTCCGCCGAGAACTCCACGTCGTCACAGTAGCCGCGCGCGTGTGCCACCGACGAGGCGATTTGTTCGACGCACTGGGCTCGTGAGATGCGCAGCTTGTGTTCGAGGTGAATGTCGGAGGTGGCGAGAAAGACGTGAATGCGCGGGCGCGCCGCATGCTGCAACGCGCCCCAGGCGCGATCGATGTCCGCAGGAATGGCGCGGGCGAGGCCGGCAATGATCGGACGGCGCACGGTCCCGGCAACGGCGCGCACCGCCTCGAAGTCGCCCTCCGACGAGATCGGGAACCCGGCCTCGATGATGTCCACACCCAGCCGATCGAGCTGCTGCGCCAGGCGAAGTTTCTCGGCCGCCGTCATGCTGAAGCCCGGTGCCTGCTCACCGTCCCTGAGCGTGGTGTCGAACACCTGGATGCGGGAAATCGTGGCCATGGTCGAACAGTGTCGGGCTGGCGACCTAATAAGTCAAAATAATAATATCTATACCAGTCTGCGTGATGGCTTATAGTATGAATCGCCGATGGAACTGTTCCAGCTAGAAGCGTTTCTTGCGGTGGTCCGCGAAGGCAGCTTTTCCGCGGCTGCCAAGGCTTTATATCGAACGCAGCCGGCCATCAGCCAGACCATCAAAAAGCTGGAAGACGAGATCGGCCGGCCGTTGTTCGATCGCTCGAGCCGCCGCGGTGTGTTGACCGATGCCGGTCGTGTGCTCGCGGATCATGCGGAGCGGCTCGTCAACCTGCGGCAGCGCGCCATGGCGGCGCTTGACGACGTGCGCCAGCTGCGCACCGGCCGTTTGACGATGGCGGCCAACGAGCTGACGTGTTTGTACCTGCTGCCGATTCTGCACGAGTATCGCCGGCTGTATCCCGAGGTGCACATCACCGTGCAGCGCGCGCTGGGCAGCCGCGTGCCGGCGCAGGTGCTCGACTACGGCGCCGACTTCGGCGTCATCACCTTCCGCCCGGACACAACCTCTCTCAACTCGATCGTGGTGTATCACGACGAACTGGCGTTCGTCGTACCGCCCTCGCATCCGCTGGCGCGGCGGTCAAAGGTATCGATCAGCGAGCTGGCGCGTGAGTCGTTCGTGGCGCACCACGTGTCGTCGCCTTACCGGCAGAAAGTGATCGAGACCTTCCGCAAGCGTCGCGTCGAGCTGCGGATGCCGGTTGAGATGCCGACGATCGACGCAATCAAAAAGTTCGTGGCGCTGGGTAATGGAGTGGCCCTGCTGCCGGCGATTACGGTGGAAAAAGAGGTGTCGCATAAGGAGCTTGTTCGCGTCCAGGTGCCGGAGCTCGCCTTCGATCGCAAGCTGCGATTGATTCACCGGCGTGAGGGCACCTTGTCTCACGCCGCCGAAGCCTTGTTGACGGTCGTCGAAGCGCAGACGGCAATTCGCCGCGGCCGCTTCGCCTTCGCTGCCGAGAAATAATCAGGCCTCCTTGCCGGCCTTGACCTTCCAGGCGGATGCCGGCACCGTCACGCTGGTGTGGCAATCCACGCACACGCACACTTTCTGGTGCGCCCGGCTATAAACCGCTTCCATTTCGCCCCCGCAAATGGGGCATACCTCGATCACGTCACATGGGCCCGGATCGAGCGGGCCGTCGGGATTGACTGCATGCAATGCCATAGGGAAACCCGTTGCAGAGGTTGAGCAACTTGTCGCCGAATGCGAGCCTTGGTAACAGGCGAGCGCCACATACTGACGGGGAAGCGAGCAAAGGGATTGCCAGCCGTATCAGGGTTATCCCTGTTTTCCCCACTTATTTTCACGCTTGAGGCGGACCACCTCGTACGCCGAGGACGGAACGGTGATGCCGGAATGGCATTCGGTGCAAATGCAGACGCGCTGATTGAAGCGGTCGTACACCAACTCCATGGCGCCTTCACAGATCGGGCAAATCGGACAGGGTTGGGCAGGTTCCATGGCAGGGCGGGAAGGAGCAGCCATGCGTGCGATTCTAGAAATAGGACCTGCTACTTTCAAGCAGGGCAATGACCTAACAGACAGTAAGGAAAGGCTTTAACCGGATTGATGGGGTCGCGGAAAGGAGTACTCGACCCCTCTAGGCCGAGCCCGAAGGGCGACGGCCGA
>DASVFC010000462.1:0-3659 GCA_036380235.1 Vicinamibacterales bacterium | reverse complement strand
CTTCAGCCGCCCGGCCGCTGTCAAGGCATCGGCGCTCGACCAAGACGGGCGGCTTCGCGAGAAACGGGTGATCATTTCTCGACTCACTCGCGCGTCGCACGGCAGAAGGCTATCAAGACGGCCCAAACGATTCCGCCTAAGAGAAACGCCAGCTGTCGTAAGATGCCGTGGTTCACCTTCGACACGTTGTAGCAAATACGCAATGCGGAGCCGCGGCATATCGTTCGGCGTTGTCGTCTTCCTGGTATCGCTGCTGGGACAGGCGCGCGCCGAGGCCAAACCAACCCAGGCCGCCCAGACGGTGACACCCGGGCGCGTCGTCGTGACCGTGACGACGCTCGAAGGGACCGTGCGCATGCCCGGCATTCAGGTCGAGCTCCGGGATGCGGATGGACGTGTCGTCATCGCCAAGACGGCAACCGATGGGGCCGGGCAGGTCGCCTTTCCGGATGTGCCTCCAGGCCGGTACCTCATCTCGGCATCGGGACCGGGTTTCCTGGGCCGCGACTCAACCGTGTTCGTCGTGCGCCCGAACGAAACGGCGCAGGTGATTCTCGACGCGCAGCTGGCGTTCGTGCTGCCGGGTGTCCAGGTGCGTGCCGAGACGCCGTCACCGACGGACAGTGTCCAACCGGTGTCGATGAGCGACATGCTGTCGGGATCGCTGTTCGAGACCGCACCGATCGAAGGCGACGATTTCCGGAGCCTGTTGCCGCTCTTGCCCGGGGTCGTACGCGACGGGAACGGGCGATTGCGCGTCAAGGGCGGGCAGCCGACCCAGAGCGCGCTGCAGATCAGCAGCGCCAGCCTGATCGATCCGTCAACGGGAGACTTCGATCTCGACTTGCCGGCACAGGCCGTGGAGTCGGTCGAGGTCATGTCGAACCCGTTCGCCGCGGAATACGGACGGTTCTCCGCGAGCATCACGCAGATTCGCACCAGGGCAGGCACCAACGACTGGGATTTTTCCGTCGGCAACCTGGTGCCGCGGTTCCGCGCCATGCTGCGCGGCGTCCGCAGTTTCGAACCGCGGGCATCGATCAGCGGTCCGCTTCGGAAGGATCGCCTGTTTCTCGCGCAGCACTTCCAGTTCCGCTACGTGAACACGCCCGTCAAGAGCCTGCCCGACGAACCCGAGGTCGGGATGCAGAGCTTTGATTCATTCACGCGGTTCGACACGGTGCTGTCGGCCAGGCATGTGCTGAGCACCGCGCTGATCCTGTTTCCGCGCAAGATCGATCGCGTCACGATGAATACGTTTCGCCCAGCGGCCACGACGCCGGAATGGCGCCAGGAGGGGGCGTCGGCCGGCGGCGTCGATCGGCTGGCAATCGCGCCGGATCTCGTGCTCGAGTCCACCTTCTCGGTGCGTCGTTTCGAGATCGAAGTCGACTCCGACAACCACGCACCGATGGTCTACGCGCCGGAGACGCAGAGCGGCGGTTTCTTCAACGATCAGGAACGCAACGTGCGCAGCTACCAGTGGGTTGAGGCGCTGAGCCTGACGCGAAATCTCCTGGGCGGCCAACACGTCTTCAAGTTCGGCACCGACCTGCAGCGTTCTGACTATAAAGGCTTGAGTACCAGCCGCCCGGTCGAGGTTCGTCGTCTCGATGGTTCCCTTGCGGAGCGCACGGTGTTCGGCCCCGCAACGACACAGTCGGTGAACGGAACGGAGTTCGCGGTATTTGCGCAGGACCGCTGGCGCGTCAATTCGCGTCTGACGTTCGAGCTGGGCCTGAGGGTTGATCGCGATGGCGTCGGTAAAGGTACGAACTGGTCGCCACGAGCGGGGGCGGCCATCGCCGTCCTGTCTGGCGGCCGCGGCATCCTGCGGGGCGGGTTCGGCCGTTTCGCTCAGCGCACGCCCCTCAATGTCGGGGCCTTCGAGTCGTTCGAGCCGCGCACGATCGGGCGTTTCAATGTCGATGGCTCGCCCATCGGCCGGCCCGTGACGTTGAGCAACAGCGTGGACGGCCCGCTGCGCACGCCCGAAGCCGAGATCGGCAACGTCGAATGGGACCAGCGGTTTGGCCGTCGCGTCCTGTTGAAGGTGGCGTTCCTGGGCCGCTACGGTTCGCACGAGCATGTAGTGTCGCCTGATCCTGCCGCCGGCACGCTGCGCCTGGCCAGCGCCGGTACGTCGAAGTACAGGGAACTGGAAAGCACCGTTCGCTATCTGGGCGGCGATCGGCGCGACCTGACGCTGTCGTATGTGTGGGCGCGGGGTACGGCCGATCTCAACCACTACGACGACTTCTATGGAAACTTTCGCAATCCGATCATCCGGGCCAATGAGCACAACCTGGTTTCGACCGATGTGCGGCAGCGGTTGTTGCTGCGCGGCACGATCGGGCTCCCCGGTCAGTGGGACTTTGCTCCGGTGCTGGAGCTGCGCTCAGGGTTTCCGTGGTCGGCGGTCAATGAGTTCCAGGATTTCGTCGGCCCGCGCTCGCGCAGCGGGAGATTGCCGGCGGTACGCACGCTCGACTTCTCGATCGCGCGTCCCTGGCGATTCAAGAACCGTCGCTTTCGCGCCGGCATCAGGATCTTCAACCTGTTCGGGGCCTCGGCTTATCGCGACATCCAGGCGAACACGACGTCGCCCTTTTACGGCACGCCCTACAACCCCGTCGAGCGGTCAATCGGCTTCGTCTTCGGATCGGGTCGATAGCCGACCGCGGGAAAACCTACGCGTCGGGCATGCGTTTGAGACCGACCAGCGACCATCCGCCGGCGGCGCGGCGGAAATGCAGTGTGACCGGTGTCGCCCACGCCGGGAAGCGCGAGTGGATGGCCGACACCTGCACCTGCAGGTACTCGGGCGGCGCGGCAACGTACGCAGCCGGAAGCCGCACGCGCCGATCGTTGACGACCACGGCCTGCGTGTCGGTTACCGTGCCGGTGGCGTTGTCAAAGCGTCCCCACTCAATACGATAGCGATCGGCGGGCGTGGTCAGGCCCTCACGCTCCGCGACGTTGTCGAAGGTCATTTCGCTGCTGGCGTTGATCGCGAAGTCGACGAGTGGATTGACCTGGGCTAACCACACGGTCAGCACCTTCTCTCGCCGCTGCATCAGAATGCGGGTCAGGTAATCGGTGGTGCGCGGATCGCTGTATTGCGCCTTCTCGACAAGCGCGCGGACGATCTCGGCATCGAACTGCGCCACGATTCGCGCCGCCCAGAACGCGTCGTCGGCACGCATGTTGTCGAACGCAGCGTTGGGATACTCCGGCTTCCACTGTTCCGGTTCGAAATAGCTGGCCTCGAACCGCCCCGCCGAGGGGGGCGCGTCCGGATAGTCGATGCGGGTCCAGGGCCGTGCATACAGCCCGAGCGTCGCGAGCGTTAGCCATCCGGGCTTCCACTCCAGGATGTACTCGTTACCGGGACGATGACGCTGCGCGTAGACGGTGCCGCTGCCCATGATCGAGCCAAAGTCGAACATGTAGTGCTTGACGTAGTGGCGGTTGGCCTCGGTGACGAGCATGTCGAGACTGTTCACGCCGCGCGAGTCGTCGTGATTCAGCCAGGCGCCAAACACCCGCGCGCCGCGCAGCTCGCGACGGTGCTCGTGCGGGACGATGTCGTTGGGATCGTCCGGCCGGGTGCCGTAATAGCGGAAGTTGCCCAACGGTTTGCCGTCGGCAAACCGGCA
>DASVFC010000461.1:0-3089 GCA_036380235.1 Vicinamibacterales bacterium | reverse complement strand
ATGCCCGAGGGCGTGCAGCCGTTGCGCCTGGCGCAGGTCGATCCCGCGCTCAACAACATGATCGAGGTGGCGGCCATCGGGTATCCCGCATTCGACAGTCGTAACGATGCGTCGGTGCAGAACGATCTGTTCCGGCGCGTGTTCGGCGTCAAGCGTCTGCAGCCCGGTACCATCGGCGGCCGCAGAGACACGGCCAGTTTCGGCAAGACCGTGAGTGCGCTCGGCCACAACTGTTCAACGCTCGGCGGCAATTCGGGGTCGGCGCTGATCGACCTCAGTACCGGTCACGTGGTAGCGCTGCACTTTGGCGGCCTCTTCAAACAAATCAATTTCAGCGTCCCGGCGATCGAGCTCTCGCGCGACGGCCGCGTGGTGGACGCGGGGGTGCAATTCGCCACTACGCCGCCAGGCGGAACACCGCCATGGGAGAGCTGGTGGGAAAACACCGAAGGCACCGCATCGGCGATCTCGCGCCCGCCGTCGAGCGCACCGGGGCGGAGTGCAGCGGCGCCAATACGAAGGGAGGCACACACCATGGCTGCTGACGGATCGGTTCAGTTCCCGGTGACGCTTTACGTCTCGCTTCGCCTCGGCACACCATCCACGAGCGCCGGTGTCGAGGTAACGGCGGCGTCCGCCAGCGCCGGCGAAATGAGCGACATGACCGAAGGCATGGTGATGCCGTGGCACGACGACAACTACGACTCGCGATCCGGTTACGACCCCGACTTCCTCGGCACCAGGGTGCCGATGCCGACGGCGGCCTCTGCCTCCGTGGTGGCAAAAACGAAAGACGGCAACGACGTCCTTCACTATGAGAATTTCTCGATCGTCATGCACGCGCGGCGCCGCCTGGCGTTGTTCACCGCGTCGAACGTGACCGCCGAGGCGAGATTGAAGCAGCCCGACCCGAGCAAGAGCTACACGCGCAAAGAACTGTCGGGACTCGGCAAGAACGACCAGGAGCGATGGTTTCCGGATCCGCGGCTGGCCGATGAGTTCCAGCTGCCTGACGTCTTTTACACGCGCGACGATGGCGCATTCGACAAGGGTCACATCGTCCGTCGCGAAGATGTAGCCTGGGGAACCTCCTATAAAGCGGTGCGCATCGCAAACGGCGACACCTATCACGTCACCAATTGCTCGCCGCAGGTCGCGGGGTTCAACCAGAGCAGCCAGGGCGAGGACAACTGGGGCGATCTTGAAAATCACGTGCTGAAGAGCGCGGTGCAGGAACGCTATTGCCAGTTCGCGGGTCCGATCCTCGATCCGCGAGACGACACCTTCATCGGCCGTGCCGGCGGACGCGCGACGGTGCGCGTCAAGATCCCGTCACGCTATTGGAAGGTGATCGTTGCGGAAACCGATGCCGGACTGGCCAGCTATGCGTTCGTCCAGGAACAGGATCTTTCGGATGTGCCGCTCGAGTTCGTGGTGGGCGCGTTTCGGCAGTTCATGGTGTCGATCCCCGAGCTCGAACAGCTCGCCGGAATTCGCTTTCCGGAGGTTGTGCGCAATGCCGACCAGATCACGACAGACGAGGGGATGGAGCTCGCCTTCAAGACCGGCTCGACGCGCCGGGGTGAGGGCATCGCGCCGGAGGAAAGCGTGATCAGGTAACGAGCGGTCATGGGTGATATCGCACTACGCGCACGCGCCTTGCTCGGGTCGACCACGGGGTCGCAGTCTGGGCGCGCTGCGCACGAATCGTCGGTGGCGCGGACCGGACCGCCGGATCAACGTGACGCGGCGGCAATTGCCACGCAACTGCGGCGCGCTGCCGCTGCAGGTACGGTCGATTCGGCCGCTGCGGACGGCGCGCATCTCGATGCGATCGCCGCCTCGCTTGTTGACCAGGCGCGTGCCGCGGTCAACTCGCTCGAGGCCGGGGCCTCCGCCGGATCGCTGTCTGACGACCAGTTGATAGCGCTCGAAAGCGTGATTCGCACGCGCGGGCGGCCGGGCCTGATCGTCGCCGATGACGGGCTCGAGCCGCTGGACGATGCGCGGCATCCGGGATCGGGTTTCTGGCGGATTCCGGTCAGCGATCACGAATTGCAGCTGCTGCAGGTATCGGCATCGAGCGGCGCCGTGATGGTCCGCGATCGGGTCAATGGGGGCGGCGCGATGGTGATCGGCACCGCGTGGTTGATCAAGAACAATCACGTCGTTACGAATCGGCACGTGCTGGTGTCTGCCAACGGCACCGCGTTGGTCGATCGCGTTTCGAACGCACCCACAAAGGGGTCACTGAACCCCGCCTTCGAGCTGGTGATCGACTTCGCCCACCACCGCAATGCGGTGGCCCCGCAGATAGCGACGGTCGCCGGCGTTCCATTCATCGCCGAAGCCGCGGATCCCGTCGATGTTGCGATCATCCAGCTGGCGACGCTGCCGAACGGACCAGCACCGATGGCGCTCGCCGACGGCGCTGCTGCGTCGCGGCAGGTATTCCTGGTCGGACATCCCGCGATGATGCGGGCGGTGCCCAGGGAGGTGCAGGCGGTGTTCGGTACGCCCGATGGGCGGAAACGCGTGTGTCTCGGCGAGGTGCTCGCCGACGGCGCATCACCGGGGGAGATCGCGCACGACGCGTCCACGATCGGAGGGTTCTCCGGCGCCTGTGTCCAGGCGTTCGGCGGCGGCGGCGTGAGCGCGCTGCATTACTACGGCGATCCGGCTCGCGGCAACCGGGCGGTCACTGCCAGTGCGCTGCGGGCGCACCCGGTGGCTGCGTTCTTGTGAGGTTTGCCATGCCACTCAGTGACGAGAAGCGAAACGAGATCATCGACCTGCTGGTCTCGAACATTCCTTCGAGCGCGTTCATCGAAGTCGTTCGCGAACAGGGAATCGTCACCAACTACGACGTGCTGCGCAAGCAAGCGCCCGACGACCTGACCGAGGCGCGGCAGTTCATCGCCACGCGCGTGATCGCAACCTATGATGCGGCAAACAAGGTGGCCCAGCTCGCGAGCGCGTTGTATCGGCGCGTCTACCTGGATGACTATTTGGCGCCGAAGCTGGCGGCGTTCGCGGTCGATGCGGACGCGGCGATGTCTGATGCGGCGAAGCAGGCAGCGATCGTCACG
>DASVFC010000460.1:0-10883 GCA_036380235.1 Vicinamibacterales bacterium | reverse complement strand
TCGAACACGTCCGCGAAGCCTGGGTGTGGATCCGCGATCGCTGGGTGCCGTATCCGTTCCAGAACAACATCTGGCGCCTGCCGAATGACGACTTGATCGCGTGCCTCAACGGCCTCGTCGACTTGCAGGGTGCGCAACGCGAACGTCCACAATCCTTCCGCGACTGGTTGCTCAATTCCTTCGGCACCGGCCTTTGCGACACCTTCATGCTTCCGTACAACCGCAAGGTATGGGCGTACGATCCGTCGAAGCTCGGCGTCGGGTGGATGGGCGAACGCGTTGCCACCGTCGATCTGAAACGGATCCTGCGCAACGTGGTGCTGCGGCAAGACGACGTCAGTTGGGGGCCGAATGCGACCTTTCGGTTCCCACTCACCGGCGGCACCGGTGCAATCTGGAAGGCCGTATCAGGCCGTTTGCCGGCGGAGAGGCAACACTTCAACCGCACCGTGGCGTCGGTCGATCTCGAGCGAAAGCAGATCAAGTTCGTCGACGGCACGAGCGCGTCGTACGACGTCCTGATCTCGACGATGGCGCTCGATCATCTGCTGCGAGCGATCTTGCATCGGCCCGACCTGGCGGCGCGGGCGGCGGACTTCGTTTACTCGTCAAGCCACATCGTCGGCATCGGGATGGCGGGCAAGCCGCCCGCGGATCTGACCACCAAGTGCTGGATTTACTTTCCGGAAGACAGCGTGCCGTTCTATCGCGCCACGGTGTTCAGCAATTATTCGCCTAACAACGTGCCGACCTTCGCACCGCACTGGTCGTTGATGGCGGAGGTCAGCGAATCTCCGGACAGGCCGGTAGATCAGGGGACGTTGATCGCAGACGTGATTCAAGGCTTTGTGCGATGCGGGTTCCTCGATACGTCGACCATCGTGACGACATGGCATCACCGGCTCGATCACGGTTATCCAACGCCGTGGGTTGGACGCGACGACGTTCTGGGGCCCATTGAAGCGATCTTGCGGCCGGCGTCGGTGTTGAGCCGCGGCCGGTTTGGTGCGTGGAAATACGAGGTGTCGAACCAGGATCACTCGTTCATGCAAGGCGTGGAGGCTGCGGACAATGTCCTGTGCGGCGCCGACGAACCAACATTTGCGGGCAACGAGAGCGGCAAGCGGGGCCGTTAGCGGCTTGGCTCGAATCTCGCATGTAGAGCTGGCATGAGATGGGAAGGTGGACGTCGAAGTACCAACATTGAGGACCGGCGCGGGCTCGGCATGGGCACCATCGGCGGTGGTGGTATCGGAATGCTGTTGATCGTGCTCGCCGTGTCGTGCCTCACTGGAACCAATCCGCTGGCGCTGCTGCAACTGGCAGAGCAGGCAGCCCCGCAACAAACGCAGCAAGTGCCCACGGGAGCGCCGACCAACGATCCCGCGGCGGAATTCGTGTCGGTGGTGCTCGGCGACACCGAGGAAACCTGGAATCGCATCTTCCAGTCGGCGGGCCGGCAGTACCAAGAACCAGTGCTGGTCCTGTTTGAGGGGCAGGTGCAATCGGCGTGCGGCGGCGCCTCCGCCGCGAGCGGGCCGTTCTATTGCCCCGCCGATCAGAAGGTTTACCTCGACCTGTCCTTTTTCCGTGAGCTCGATCAGCGATTCGGCGCACCCGGCGACTTCGCCGCCGCGTACGTCATCGCGCACGAGGTCGGGCATCACGTGCAGACCCTGCTCGGCGTGAGCCGATCGGTGCGCGAACAGCAACAAAGCCAGAGCCGCGGTGCCGCGAATCAGTTGTCGGTGGCGATGGAACTGCAAGCCGATTGTCTGGCCGGTGTTTGGGGACACCACGCGAACCGGAAACAGTTGCTCGACCAGGGTGACGTGGAGGAGGGACTGAAAGCCGCCGCTGCCATCGGCGACGATCGCCTGACGAAGGGCCGGGTCTCGCCGGACAGCTTCACGCATGGCACCTCGGAACAGCGCGCTCGCTGGTTGCGCCAGGGACTGTCGTCTGGCGACATCAACAGCTGCGACACGTTCAGAAGCTCCACGTTCTAAGGGCTTAAGGTCTGAGGGTCTGAGGGCTTGAGGTCGTCACCTCAAGCCCCAAGCCTCAAGCCCCAGGCCTCACGCCTCAAGCCTCAAGCCTCAAGCCCCAAGCCTCAAGCCCCAAGCCCCAAGTCCTGAAGATCGTACGGCCGAGCTTTGGTACAATGCCGCTCCGTCGGCTCGGTACGACGCGAGGGGAGGGACGAGTGCAGGAGTGGGTGCTGCTCATTGCGGCCCTTATCGGTGCGTTGGCCAGTTTCGGGATCTGGGCGTACGCGAGCAGACAGCGGCTCGCGCGGCGCGCGGGGGACCTGGCGCGAGCGCTCGAGACCCGCACCACCGAGCTCGAGTCGGCGCGCATCCAGCTCCAGCGGTTGAGCACTGAAGATTCGTTAACCGCCGTTGCCAATCACGAACAGTTCCTTGCATTTCTCGAACGCGAGTGGCGCCGCTCGCGGCGTGACGGCCTGCCGCTGACGCTCATCTTCATCGACATCGATCACTTCCGCGCCTTCAACCGCCAGTTCGGGCGCAAGGCCGGCGACGAAGTTCTCAAGGAAGCCGGCCGCGTCATGGCCAGCCTCGTGGGACGCCCCGGCGACCTGGTGGCCCGCTATCACCGCGACGAGTTCGCGATCGTCATGGCGTCGACCGACGGACCGGGCGCCTTCAACATCGCCGAGCGCCTGCGCCAATCGATTCACGACCTGCAGATTCCGTCGGCGGCGGATGCGCCGGCTCCGGTCGTCACGTGCTCGGTGGCCACCGCCACTGCCGTGCCGCAACGCGAATCCGCTTGGGAAGAACTCGATTTGATCAAGGCCGCGCGCCATGCGCTGCGCGAGGCCAGGGCAACGGGGGGCAACCGGGTGTTGCGGGCCGGCCTGGGCATGGCCAGTCCGCCGGAGCTCATCCGCCGCTAAAATAACAAGACTTTGCGCCTCGAGTTATCCCTTTGCACGGTTCGTCCGTGGACGAACGCGGACGCCGGCTCGCTGCATCGCCACGCCAACAACCGCAACGTCTCGATGCACTTGCGCGATCGATTTCCGTTTCCGTATGAGCTCGAGAACGCGAAGACGTTCCTTGGCTGGCTCGCCAACCAACCGTCGCCCACCGTCTGGGCGATCGAAGTCGATGGCGAAGCGGCGGGTGGCATCGGCATCGAGCGGCATTCCGATATCGAGCGCGTGTCGGCGGAAGTCGGGTACTGGCTCGGCGAGGCGGTGTGGGGCCGCGGCATCGCCACCGAAGCCCTGCGAGCCGTTACTGCGGAGGCGTTCACCCGCTACGACCTGACGCGCATCTACGCCGTGCCGTTCGCCGATCACCAGGCCTCGATTCGCGTGCTCGAGAAAGCCGGTTACGACCGGGAAGGCGTGATGCGGCAGAGCGCCATCAAGGATGGGCGCATTCGCGATCAGGCCCTTTACGCGACCTACAAACCTCTATGAAAAACCTTCTTGTTCTAGTGTGCGCCGTCAGCGTCATGGGGCAGGCCGCGAGCCCCAGGTCCACCTTCGAGCTCACGGTCGACAGCATCATGCGCGGTCCGCAACTCGTCGGCAATGCGCCCAACAACCTGCGATGGTCGGGGGACTCGAAAGAGTTGTACTTCGAGTGGCTGATGCCAAAGGAGGATCAGCCCGCCACGTGGGTAGTGGGGCGTGACGGCGGCACGCCGAAGCGGTTGTCAGAAGGCGAACGGCGCAACGCGCCGCTCGTCAACGGGCAGTGGGACGCCTCGCGGCGCCGCATCCTCGGCACCGATCGCGGTGACATCGTCGTGATCGATACCGTCGCGCGTAAGCGCATCGAGATCACCCGCACCACCGCGGCGGAGTCGAGCCCGCGCTGGGCCCGCGGCGAAACGCACGTCACGTTCGTGCGCGACAATAACCTGTTCATCGTGCCGGTCGAGAACGTGCAGGCCGGGGCGCTCGTTCAGTTGACGGACGTCGCCGCTCGGCGGACCGATCCGCGGACCACCGACAGCCAGAAGTTCCTCAAGGAAGAGGAAGCCGGGCTGCTCGATTGGGTGGAAGAGGAAACGGCACGCCGCAAGCGGCGCGAAGAGCTGGACAAGGCGCGCGCGCTGCCGAAATTCGAGCTTGCCGATCGGCAGACGATTGCCGACGCCGCCGTGTCGGCAAACGGCCGGTATGCGTTCCTGGTTATGAACGAGCGTGCGCAGTCGCGCGCATCGCAGGTACCGCGGTATGTCAGCGAGTCGGCATTCACCGAGGAGATAAACGCGCGGACCAAGGTGGGTGACGCCCAGGATCGCCGGAGGCTTGCAATCCTCAACCTCGAGACCGGAACCGCGTTCTGGGCCGGGCTTGATGGCGTAAGCGATCCGATTGCGATTCCCAAGCCGCCGTTCGGCGATGAACCGCGGCCGCCGTCCAAGCCCGAGCCGGCGCCGAAGCGCGACGCGCGATGGGGAACACCGCTACTGTCACCGGACGGGAACACCACGGTGATCACGGTGCGATCGGCGGACAACACCGAACGCTGGCTCGCGGCGATCGATCCTTCGAGCGGCACCACGAAGATCCTCGATCGCATCAAAGACGACGCCTGGGTGAGAGAAGGCGGACAAGGATGGCTGCCCGACAACCGCCGCGTGTGGTTCCTCGGCGAGCACGACGGCTGGATGCATCTGTATACCGTGGATGTGTCGACCGGTGAGCGCAAGCAGCTGACAAGCGGCAAGTTCGAGATCGACGCCGTCGAGCTGTCGGCGGACGGCAAGACCTTCTACATCCAGTCAACGGAGACCCACCCCGGCGAGCGGCACCTGTATTCGTTGAGCGTCGATGGTGGTCCGCGCACAAAGATCACCGCTGACGCGGGTGCGCATCAAGGCGCGATCGCACCCGACAATTCAATCTTCGGGCTGATCTCGTCGGCTGCGAATCGTCCACCCGAGGTGTTCGTGATGCCGAACCGCGCCGGTGCGAATGCCACTCGCGTCACCACGAGCCCGTCGAAGGAATGGGCCGCCTACCCGTGGGTCGAGCCGCAACTGGTGACCTACAAGGCGCGCGATGGCGCCGAGGTCTACGCGCGGCTGTATACGCCGGAGATGGTTGGCGCGAAGCGCGATCCGAAAGCGCCGGCGGTGATCTTCGTGCACGGCGCCGGCTACCTGCAGAACGCCCACAAGTACTGGTCCACGTATTACCGCGAATACATGTTTCACCACCTGCTGGCGTCGCGCGGTTACGTGGTGCTCGATCCGGATTACCGCGCCAGCGCCGGTTACGGGCGCGACTGGCGCACCGCGATCTATCGCTGGATGGGCGGCCACGATTTGAACGACGTGGTCGATGGTGCGGCCTACCTGGCGAAGGCACACAAGGTCAATGCGAAGCGGATTGGCGTCTACGGCGGCAGCTATGGCGGCTTCATCACCTTGATGGCGCTGTTCACCTCGCCCGATACGTTCGCCGCCGGCGCGGCGCTGCGTCCGGTAACGGACTGGGCGCATTACAACCATCAATACACTTCGAACATCCTGAATGAACCGCATAGCGATACGGAGGCCTACCGCAAGAGCTCGCCGATCTATTTCGCCGAGGGGCTGAAGGCGCCGCTCCTGATCGCGCACGGCATGGTCGACGTCAACGTCCACTTCCAGGACTCGGTGCGGCTGGCGCAACGACTGATCGAGCTGCGCAAGGAAAACTGGGAGCTCGCCGTCTATCCGGTGGAAGATCATGGCTTCGTCGAGGAGACCAGCTGGGCCGATGAATACAAGCGCATCCTCAAACTCTTCGAAACGCACTTGAAGAAGTAACGTAAGCGTTAACCCCATGGCCGTCGACTACATCGACCTGCATTTCAAAGGCAGCCCGCGCGTGATCGGCACCGCGCTGCTCACCGGGCGCGACGGCGTCACGCTGATCGATCCGGGGCCGACCTCGTGCCTGCCGGCCCTCGAAGCCGGCCTGCAGCATCGCGGTTTGTCGCTGCGCGAGGTGCGGTCGCTGTTGCTGACGCACATCCATCTCGATCACGCCGGCGCTACAGGCACCATCCTCGAGCGCGTGCCGGGCATCCGGGTCTACGTGCACGAGCGCGGCGCGCCGCACATGGTCGATCCGTCGAAGCTGCTGGCCAGCGCGACGCGGCTCTACGGCGACCAGATGGAGACGCTGTGGGGCCAGTTCCTGCCGGTGCCGGCCTCGCAGGTGACGGCGCTCGCGGGCGGCGAACGGCTCGAGATGGCGGGAACATCGCTCGCCGTTGCGTATACGCCGGGCCACGCCAAGCATCACGTCAGTTATTTCGACGAGCACGCCGGGATGGCTTACGTCGGCGACACCGGTGGTATCTGCGTCATCGGCGATTACCTGATTGCGCCCACGCCGCCGCCAGACATCGACATCGAAACGTGGCAACAGAGCCTGGATCGCATCGATGAATGGCAACCGGTGTCGCTGTTCCTGACGCATTTCGGCGCCGTTACACCGGCGCGCGCGCACCTGGCGCGCTTCCGTACCACGCTGGCCACGCAGGCCAATGCGGTGCGGGCAGCGATGAAAGCGGGCGGGACAGAAGAAGAAAAGATCCGGATGTTCGTCGATCACATGCGCGCCGAGGCGCGCAAGGCGCTGCCCGAGCGCGAAGCGAGGGCCACCGAGCTGGCGGCCCCCTTCGATCAGTTATGGCATGGGCTGGCGCGTTACTGGCAGAAGCAGGCGGAGCGCTAGACCGCGAGCGCCGCGATCTGTGGTTCGACGTGCCGGGCCGCCGCGATGCCGGGTTCGACGAGGAATCGCAGCGCGTATCCCGACGGTGTGCCAGTTGAACGGCGGCAGGGCGCGACGCGCCACACGGCGGACAGGACTCGGCCTTCGCGCAGGCGCGGCGGCAACAGATCGAGGTGACGGGTGGACCGCTCGACCTGCAGGTGGACCAACCGATAGAGCGGGATCGCCGCGGCGTTTTCACATTCCACAAATACGCCGGCCTCGCTGACGTCTCGCGTGACGACGGAAGCAAACCGCACGGCGCCCGAAGCGTCCTTCCAGGTCAATCTGGCAGGCACGCTGATCGCTCGGCGCTCGGAAATGCGCTGGCTGGTCTTCTTCCTAAACTGTTCAGCCATAGCTAAACTCCAGGGTTTTCGAAACTGCCCGACCGTTCATTGTTACAAGTGCCCAAAAACACTCCAAGTTCCGCGCCGAATTTGTGCAAGTGTGCAAGGACGTCTTGAGGTGTGTGCGTAGGCGCCCACGAGAAGACAGAAGCGCACTCTGATGATGAGCTTCGCGAGGGGGTGGGTGTTTAATTGGTATCCAGGTAGGCGGGTAATTGACTACTTAGTAGCCACATCGGGACCGTTCTCGAGCCCCAGCCTTCGCAGCTTGAGGTAAAGTCCGCGGCGCGTTAAGCCGAGGGACCGTGCCGTCTCGGAGATGTTGCCGCGATGGCGCGTCATCATCTCGCGGATCAGATCGCGTTCGATTTCGTCCACGACGGAGGCGAGCGTCTGGCCGCCTCGCAGCGCCACGCGCGACGGCCCGGCGGCGGACGCGGTTGGTGGCGCGGCGGTGAGGTCCGCCGAGAGGTGCTCCGGCCCGATTGTGCCGCCGGCCGGCGCCATGGCCACCGCGCGCTGCAGCTCGTTGCGAAGCTGGCGCACGTTACCCGGCCACCAATACTGCGCGAACAGATCGAGCACCTCCGAGCCGAGCTGCACGTTCGGCTTGCCCAGCCGATCCGACGCCTCGCGCAGGAAGAAGGTCGACAGGTGCGGAATTTCTTCGCGCCGCTGCCGCAGCGGCGGCACGTGAATGCGGATGACGCTGAGGCGGTAGTACAGATCTTCGCGGAACTTGCCTTCGGCCACGCGCTGCTCGAGATCGGCGTTCGTCGCGGCGAGCACCCGTACGTCCACGGACTGCGGACGGTTTTCGCCCACCGGCATGATCTCGCCCTGCTCGAGGAAGCGCAGCAGCTTGGGTTGGACGTCGAGGGGCAGGTCGCCGACCTCGTCCAGGAATAGCGTGCCGCCTGCCGCCGTGCGGATGAGGCCGGGTTGATCCGAAGTCGCGCCGGTGAACGATCCGCGGCGATGGCCAAACAACTGGCTATCCGCCAACTCGCGGCTCGTCGTCGTGCAGTTGTAGGGGAGGAACGTCGCCGAGTTGCGCGAGGAGCCCACGTGGATCGCGCGCGCGATCAATTCCTTTCCTGTGCCGCTTTCGCCGGTAATCAAGACCGTCAGGTCGTTGCCCTGCAGGCGCTGGATCTGATCGACGACGCGCGTCATCGCCGCCGACGCGCAGAGGAAACCGGGCAGCAGCGGTTCGAGCGGCCGTTCGGTTGACGCATCGACCGCGGCGGTGGGGCGATCGCGGACGCCGCACAAATCAAAGCCCTGGCGAGCCACGGCGGCCATCATGCGGACACGGCGCACGAGCGGATGGCCGAGCGGGCTCGCCGGCATCAACGTGACATAGCGTGGACCGTCATAGTCGCGGCCGACGGGTTCGACGATCAGCGGGCCGCCATTCTGCGTGTTCTCCTGCAGGGCGCGGCGCGCCAGGCGGCGCGCGTGGTCGGCATCCACGCCGGCGTGCGCGATCAGTCGGACTTCGCCGCCCGGGAGCTCCACGAACACGGCGGTCGCATCGGCGTTGACGGCCTCAAGAAGTGTCGCCGCCAGCTCGCGCGCGAGTAGATCGGGCAGCACGGCCGCATCGACAAGCCGTCGCACCAGCGCATCATCCGCGTCCGCGGGTGAGCCGACGTATTCGCCGGTGCCGGGCGACTGTGCCGACGACATGGCAATCTGCACCTGTTCGAGATCACGGGTTGCGCCGAGCGCCTTGAACACTTCCGCTGCGTATTCGTAATGGCGATCGGCCGTCGACTTGGCGCCGGCCTTGGCGGCGAGGCGCGCGAGCGCGAGCTGACTGACCGCCGCCTGATAACGTTCGCCGACGAGTTCGAACACGCTCGAACTTTGCGCGATGTCGTGGTACGCCTCGGTGGTGCGCGTCTGCCGCGCGCGCAAGTCGCCGCGCAGGCGCAGGAATTCGCCCCACGCGCCGGGTGTGGTCCGCGGATCGAGCCGCGGTTCCACTTGTGTCAATCGCCGCTCGGCTTCCTCAACGCGATCCGCAGACAGCAGTGCCTCCGCGGCAATCAACTCAGCTTCGATGGTTTCCGCCGGCGGCGCGTTGGTCGAACGCGCAATCTCATCCGCGATCGCCAGCGCTTCATCCGGCCGGCCCCGCCGCGTGGCGAGGCGAGCGCTGATCACGCGCAGCGACCATTCATACCATCGGCTGGTGTTGCGACCGTAGGCGCCATACGCTTCCGCGGCCTGGCGAAGATATTCAGCGGCGTTCTCGTAGTCGCCGCGCATCAGCGACATCTGCGCCAGCGTGTCGTAGACGGCACCGGTCGTCTCGTGAAATTGCATCGCCCTGCGGACATCGAGCGCGCGATGCAACACCTTGTCGGCGCGATCGAGATTACCGACGCGGACGCAAATCTGTCCGAGCGTGGCGAGCGCAACGGCGAGCCCCGGCCCCTGCCCGAGGCCTTCGTGCAGGTTGACGGCGCGCTCGGCGAGCGCAAGCGCCTGCTCGTAGCGATGCCGAATCAGCGCCACGTTCGCCTGGTTGCCATACACCGTGGCCAGCACGTCGTCGGCCTGAAGCATCGAGGCCATGCGCTCGGCCTGGCGAAGTGCGGCGTTGGCCTCGTCATAGCGGCCGGTCTGCGCCAGCATCACCGCCGACAGCGAATGCACCATCGCGAGATGCCGCTTGTCGCCCGCTGCGTGCAGCGCGGCGGCTGCTTCGGCGATGTGCTCGCGCACGATCGCCATGTCGCCGACCTGCCGGTAACACTGTCCAAGATAGAAGTGCGCCAGGCCGATGGCGCGCGAGTCGTGCGCCATCTCCGCTTGCTTCAGGGCGCGATTGTGGAGGGCGATGGCGCGCGACTGCTCGCCCCGCGCGAAGGCGACGCGGCCGTGCAGCCGCCATAAATTCGAGTGCAGCACCTGCGGCAGCGGCTCGCGCAGGGTGTCGGGCGCCCGGCCGAGCACCGTTCCGGCCTGTGCAAGATCACCCTGCAAGAGGTACGATTCAGCCAGCATGACGCGGACGCTCAGCTCGTCTTCGCGGGTCAAAGACGACGGCGCACGAAGCAGCGGTGCCAGTAACTCAATGGTGGCGGCGGCCTGGCCGCGTTCGAGGGCGGCGACGGCCCGGGCGACGACAGGTTGCAGGGCAGCGTTAGCCACGGGGCCGAGTATAACAGCGGATACTTAATATCCAGCCGGCATAATCCTTTCAGCAATATGGACTTGAGCGTAGGCAGCCGGACCGAAGTGGGTCCGCGCAAGATGAACCAGGACTGTCACGGATCGTGGCCCGAGCTGGGGCTGTACGTGGTGGCAGACGGTATGGGCGGGCATAACGGCGGCGAAGTTGCGTCGCACCTGGCCGTGGAGACGATCCACGCTTTTATTGAAGAAAGCGCCCGCACCGCGGATATCACGTGGCCGTTTGGCCTGGAGACGAAGAACTCGATAGACCTGAACCGGCTGACGACCGCTGTCCGGCTGGCCAATAGAAAAATCTATAACGAAGGCAGCAAGGCGCCGGAGTTGAGCGGCATGGGCACCACGGTAGTGGCCGTGCTCGCGGCTGGTGACAAGCTGTCGATCGTGAGCGTTGGCGACAGCCGGCTGTATCGGTTCCGGGATGGCTCGCTCGAGCAACTGACGTCCGACGACACCTGGCTTGCGTCGGTGCTCGGCGCGAAGGAGGCGGAGGACGCCGATCCGGGCCACCCGCTCCGTCACGTGCTCACGAGTGTGGTCGGCACGAAGGATGACTTGAAACCGGAGTC
>DASVFC010000459.1:0-2983 GCA_036380235.1 Vicinamibacterales bacterium | reverse complement strand
GCAACACCACCTTTCCGCGTTTGCGCCGCGACATCGAAACGGCGTTCACGCGTCTCCGCCGCGATCCTGTTCGCGTGTCGATCCGCGATCCGAACAACGGTCAAAGCGAAGCCGTCGTGTTCGGAGAACGCGATCTCGCTTACGCCACGCGTGGCGCACTCTATGGCAACGAAGCGCTCGCGCTGCCCGGGTGGTTCCGGCGCGCCGCCGCAGGTGATTACACGCCGCTGGCGCAGGCCTACGTGAACCGCGCCCGCGGCCTCGAGGCACAGATCGCGCTCGGCGTGCATTTCGGCGTCTATTGCGCCGAGGACCTGCCGTTCGTCGATTGGCCCGACGCCGAACGCGCCGCCGACGGCACGAAACTTGGACGCTATCTCCTCGACGAATATCGCAAGGGCTGCGACGTCTGGCCGCGCGGCACCATCGATCCAGCGTTTCGCGCTCCCGTGCAGAGCGACGTCCCGACGTTGATCATGAGCGGCCGCCGCGATCCGGTGACGCCGCCGCGAACTGGCGAGGCCGTGAAGCGGACGCTGTCGCGATCGGCGATGGTGACGTGGCCGGCCGGCGGCCACGGCAGCGACGGCCAGCGCACGGCCGAGTGCCGCATTCGCATCATGCGCTCGTTCCTCCGTACCGCCAATCCCGACTCGTTGCCGCTAGGATGCGCGCGCGACGAGTCCGGCGTCCTGCCCTTCGCCACCGGCCGCTAGTTGCGACGCAGTCGATCCCGGAGCCCGGATCCCGGATCCCGGACAAACCGCCGCACCCCGGTTGACGCCGCCGGCCCGGATCGGCTATGTGTTACATGTATTTGTAACACCTGTTACAGATCAAGCGAGGATCCCATGCAGCTCGACCGCCGTGATTTCCTGTGCAGCTACGCCGCCGCCGGGCTGCTCGCCCGCGTGGTCAGCGCCGAGCAGGGCGCCCGTCCGGCGCCGGCGGCGTGGCCGTCCCCATTTCCAGCCCTGGCCCAGCGCGTCAACGGCCACCCGCTGACATTCCTCGACAGCGCCGCGACGACACTGCGGCCCCAGTCGGTGATCGACGCGATCGCCGACTATTACGCCACCGACAACGCCAATCCGTCTCGCGTTCACACGCTTGCCAGCCGCGCCGCCGACCGCCTTGCCGCGGCCCGCCAGGCCGTCGCGCGGTTCGTCAACGCTTCGGATGCAGGCGAGATCATCTTCGTACGCGGCACCACTGAGGGCGTGAATCTCGTCGCCAGCACCTGGGGCGTACAGACACTCACCGGCGGAGACGAGATCGTGCTGACGATTGCCGAGCACGCCTCCAACCTCATGCCGTGGACGCGCCTCGCCCGCCAGGCCGGCGCAACGGTTCGCATTCTCGACGTCGACGACGAAGGACGGCCGCGGCTCGAGCAATTGAAGACGCTGCTATCGCCGCGCACGCGCATCGTTGCGTTCAGCCACGTCTCGAACGTGCTCGGCTACCTCAACCCTGCAAAGGAGATGTGCGCTTTGGCTCGCCAGGCGGGCGCACGGGTGGTCATCGACGGCGCGCAAGGTGCGCCGCACGCGAGGATCGACGTGCGCGATCTCGATTGTGACTTCTACATCTTCTCCGGTCACAAGATGCTCGGGCCGATGGGCACCGGCGTGGTGTGGGGACGCCGCGAACTGCTCGATGCGATGCCGCCGTATCACGTCGGCAGCAACATGGCGCACGAAGTGGACTTCGAACGTGAGGCCTACGAACATGGCGCGCAGAAATTCCAGGCGGGTACACCCGACGTAGCGGGACCGACCGGTCTCGCAGCAGCCGTCACCTTTTTCAGCGCCGCCGGAACGCGGTTGCAGCGGCACGACGATGAGCTGGTGCGACACGGGATCGAGACGCTGGGCACAATCCAACGGCTGCGAATCATCGGACCGCGCGCGCCGGAGAATCGTGTCCCGGTGTTCACGTTCGTGATCGAGGGGATGCCGGCGGCGGCGGTGGCGAAGGCGCTCGACGCGCGCGGCATCGCGGTGCGGGCGGGCGACATGGCCGCCCTCCCCCTGCTCAAACGATTTGGCGTCACCGAAGCGGTGCGCGCGTCGGCGTACGTCTACTCGACGCCGGCGGATCTCGATCGCCTGGCGACGGCGTTGCGAGAGATCACTTCCAGGTAATCTCCATGCCGAAGAAATGCATGAATACCTGGCGGTTCGGTTTGTTCTTCGGATTCTGCTCGGGGCTGCGAATGTAGAAATCGATCTGCTGTGTCGCCGGGTTGGTTTCACCGCCCGGCAGCTTCTTGCCGGCGAGCGGGTAGTTGACGCGCAACGTCTTTCGATCGCGCAACCCCTGCGTCACCATGAAGTGCATCTCGTAGTCCTGGTAGAGCGGCTTGCCGTTGAGCGTCGCGCGGCCGTAACCCCAACCGGCAAGGAAGCCCACGGTCTTCGGCCAGTTGTTGTCGCCGCACCCGGAATCCGTGCCGTGTTCGTGGATGTAAGCCACGATGCCGCCGTTCTGGCAGGGGTTGAACTCATGCCACCGATCCATGGTGAGGATGAGATCACCTTCCGGAATCTTCAGGCGTGCCTCGAAGGTGCCGGTGTTCGCGATCTCGTTGACGTCGATCTCCGCGGTGCCACCCACCGGCTTGACGTTCCTGGCCTCGTTGTCGAGATGATCCCAGCCTTCCGGATCGTTGACGCCACCGACCATGTAGATGCGGTTGGCCGAGATACGAAAGTGCCCGTCGTACAGGTCGTGCTGATCGGGCGCGAAGATATGCACCGACGCGCCGGGTTGCTGCCGCGGGTTGATTGGCGCCTGTTGTGCCGCCGCCGAGACGGCCAGCACCACCCACATCGTGATTACCGTGATTCGCATGTCACACTCCACCGTTATCGCCGCGCCGGGCGGCGCGCTGCGGCGCGTCCGCTCCGTTGCCGGCGAGGCTGCGCTTGTTGAGAAAACGATCGATACATGGCTTCGAACAGGATGATGCCCTGCTCGA
>DASVFC010000458.1:0-7108 GCA_036380235.1 Vicinamibacterales bacterium | reverse complement strand
CGCCGAGGCGCGCGACGAGTTGTGGAACATGCGCAGCCGCATGAGCGCCTACGGCCGCGCGCTGCTGTTGTTGCTGCTGGACGAGGCCAAAGACCAGCGCGGCAACGAGCTCGCACAGGCGCTGATCGGCGAAGCGCAGACCCGCGGTGACGTGTCGTGGTGGACGGTGCCGAACGATCCGCTACTGTTCGACTTCGCCGATACCAGCATCGAAGCCACCGCGTTCGCGGTGCAAGCACTGGTCAAGCGCGATCCGAAAAACCCGCTGCTCGAACGTGCCGTGCGGTGGATGATGCTCAATCGCACCGGCGGCTACTGGTGGACGACGAAGCAGACGGCGATGGCGATCTACGGGTTGCTTGCGTTCATGCAGGCTCGAGGTGAATCGGCGCAGCCGTTCACGGTTGAGGTCTTGGTCAACGGCGCGCCGGCGGGCCGGCACACCTTTACCGCCGCATCGATGACCGCTGCTGATCCGATCGTGATCGCGGCGCCGGCCAACGTCGGCGACAACCAGGTGCGCATCGTGAAATCTGATGGCGGGGCGGTGTATTGGTCGGCGGCCGCGAATTATTACGACACGGCGTCAACGGATTCACGTTCAGGATCCCGCCAGCTGGCGATCACGAGGAAATACTCCCTGCTCGCACCGGTCCAGCTGAAGAATCGCATCGTCTATCGAGAAACACCGTTCAACGGCACCGCCAACCCTGGCGATGTGCTGACGGTGCGGCTCACCGTCGCCGGATCGGCGGAGTGGCGTTACCTGGCGCTCGAAGATCCATTGCCGGCCGGCGTGGAGCCCATCCAGGACACCACCGCGTATCCGCTCGAACGCGAGACCGCCGATTCGTGGTGGTACGGTTCGCGCGTCGAATATCGTGATTCACGCACCGTGTTCTTCCAGGAGACCTTCGAACGCGGTCGCTATGAATACACCTATCTCATCAAGGTGATCGCGCCCGGGCGGTTCCGCGCCATCCCGGCGCAGATCTCGCCGATGTATGTGCCAGGCGTGCATGCCTCTTCTGAACCGCAATCGTTCACGATCGCCACCCCGGCGGGAGGGACACGATGAGGCTGGCGCTTGTGACCGCGTGGATCCTCGCCGGCGCCGCCGTGACCGGCGCCGCATATTGGGGGCTCCTCAACACGCCCGAATCAACCGTGCTCGCACTCGCGTCTTCAGCATTGCTCGTGGTGGTGACGCTCGCGTTGCTGTCGGTCACCATCAACGGCGCGATTGCATTGTGGATTAACGGGGCGTCGGCGGCCGCGCTCACCCGATCGTTCAGGCGCATTCCTGCCGTAGTGCCGGCCTTGCTCGTGTTCGCCTTGTGCTGGTGGATCGCGCAGAGTCTCGATTCGTGGGTGGCGTTGCACAGCGGCGAGATCAACGCGTGGTTCATCGCCGCGTTTGGGTGGAATGACATGTCGTGGCTGTTCACCGCGATTCGAGTCTTCACCATCTGGCTGCGCTGGGTGATCGGCGGGTTGCTGGCGCTGTCGTTGATGGGCGCGATGGCGGCCATCGGGTGGCGCGGCGGCATCGCACCGCAGTGGCTGCGGCGTAGCCTGCGCCCACGCACGCTGATCGCCGGCACGTTATGGTTCGTGGCGCTGATCGTGCTCCCCTGGACCTACCTCGTGCCGTGGCGCCCGGCGTGGGTGCCTCCGACTGGCGCCGAGCTCGCGTTCATCTTCAGCAAACTGACCGTCGCGGCGATCCTGATGGCGGCAGGTGTGGCGCTGATGATTCATGAAGTGATGAGGGTGCCGCGGCCGCCGATCGATCCAGGCGAACAGCGCCTCGCCGCCTGACCGTCACGGCCGCAGCAGCATCCACTGGTAAGCCACGGCGATCGATCGAAAATCGGTGCCCGAACGGACGGTCATGCCGTCGCTGTACGACACCTTCAATGACTGCCGCCGGCTGGCCGGCAGAGAGAGCGTGATGCCGACGCGCGAGTTGTTGACGGCGCCGATCGGGTCGCCGGGCTCGACGCGCGCCGCGCCACCGCGATACCACGTGCCGTTCATCGCCAGCCACAGCCGCGGCTTGAAGGTGTAACTGACATGGCCTTGCATTGCGAGCAGGGCCTCCTGGTGCCGCACGCGATCGCCCGGGTAATAGTCCCCGTTGGACGTGAAGAGCCACACGCCCAGATACGCATCGACGTCCCACGGGCCCTTCGGCACCGCGATGCCAATTTCTGGCTTGAACGCCCAGCGGTGATTGCCGATGTTAATCAGCTTGGTGCGATCGTATTCGCCCGCCGGTGCGGACACCGTGATGCTGGCGCCGACAATTGTGCGCCGCGGCGTGGCGGCAAACTCTGCCAGCCGCATCGCATCGTTGCCGCGCAGGTTGATGGAAAACTTGAGGCGCGTGTCGGCGAGCCCCGATCGCGTCACGGCTCGCGCCTCTTCGCCGACCTCGCCGCTAATGTCTCCCCATGCGAACGGCACCGCGGCTGAGAACAGCGCCAGCTTTCCCAGCACCGGGAAGGTGTGCCCGACACCGATCACCGCGCCGTTGATACCGGCAGAAGCATCAGTGATCGGCAGCGTCGGGTCGAAGACGACCGATCCGGTAGACCGTGACAACGCGGCAATGAGGAACGTCGCGCCGACCGGGCTGGCGGAATAGGCTTTGGGTTCGAGCTCCTGCGCGGTTGCCGGCGCGGGTGCGGCGACGATAGCCGCGAGCGCCAGCAGACAGCAACATCGACGGCTGGTCACCGTGTGCGCGGCAGCAAGGCATGTACCACCCGTCAATTGCGGCTAAAAGCGGCGATTGTGACCCTTCACTCACGAGCCGCGGTGAGCGCGACCCTTAACTGACGAATCACCTACTGAATTTCGTGCCACTGCCTGCCCGCTGCGATCGCGCGCGCGAAACAGCCGTGCGCGCGTGCATATGCATCGCGTTGGGCGCCCGCCGACACCGGCCGCAGCAATTCCGCGTCTGACGGGCATGGCACGCGCTCCGACGGGGGCGCGGCGGACGGGTTCGCGAAATACGCGGCGGCCCCTTCGCGCACCCACAGCGGCTTCTTCGCCAGCGCCGAATCGAGCAACGCGTGCGCGATTTCATGGCGCACGGTCCGCTCGAGTTGTCCTTGTTGACGAAGCACCCCGATCGGCAGCAAATCGATGACCGCGCCATTGGTCGCACCCGACACCCACCAGGGTTGCCCTGTCGCGCGGCCGAAACTGTCGACCGTTGGATGCACCGTCACGCGAAGTGGGGGGACCTTCACACCCGTCTGCTTCGCGATGTCATCGCGGCCGCGGCGAATCAAGGCAAGCAGTGCGCTTCGCTCACCCTCTTCGGCGGCGGGCAGCGCCAGTTCGAGTCCGTCGAGCGGAACGTCGGCCTTCGTGACGACAACAGAGGCAGCAGGCATCGTTCCAACGGTCAGTCCCGGAAAATAGAACCGCAGGATCTCATCGCTGCGAGCGCCACGTGCCGCCCGCTTCCCTGCCCCGATGACGCACAACCCTACACCGTGGCCAAAGCCGCGGCCGCGAAAGCGATAGCCACTGCCGGTGCGATTAACGTCGAATGCCGTGCTCTTCAAGCTTTGCCAGCCCGCAACTCGACCCAACGCCATGCGAAATTCATGACCGCTGATCTCATTCGGCGTGAACCCGTCGATGCGAAGGCGCGAGACGCGGTCCGACGTATTGCGCGCCAGCACGCGTATGTCACGCAGTCGCGATCCCCTGTGCCCCGCCGCGCGCAACGCGCGCTCGACGTCCGCTACCCGGACTTCGCTGGTCCACGCCGGCTCGTCATCGCACGCATCGTCCTGGAGTGACGACTTCCTGGCGTAATCGACCGCACCAGGCCAGACCTGCGAGGCGAGCTCGGTTTGCCCGCCGCACCATGCGGAATAGAACACGAACGCCGGCTGGCCCTGGTGCAACAAGACACGGCCGCGAGTGGCGTTGGCCGCTCGTGTAGTCATCGCCGTCGCCGGCCGGACCACCTGGCAATGCGTGGTGTCGCACAGATCGAACCCCTCGGAACGGTGCCGGTTGCGATTCGCCAGCGCGAACGTCCGAGCCGTGATCGCGAGCGCTTCCTGCGCGGCATCAGATGCCTTCGGCTGGCCCTCACCGGCCAGCACCTGCGCGATGTATTCGTCGATCGCGATCCTCTCCACCTTTGTTCGCTCCCCCGTCGTGCGCCCGAGCCGAATGAAGGATTCGGGACCATTATTCAAAGGAGCACCCGCCGCCGTGCTGGGATTTGGTTGTGGCGGCAATGCGTTGGAAGGCCTGGCTGCGGTTGAAAGCAATGGCTCGCGACTCTTGAGCACGTCGCTCGCAACTGCCGCAGCGTCGAGCCCGGCGGCCCCGGGGGCGGCGACCACGATGCCGTGAGTGGGTTTGTCGGCGGGCGTCAACACGACCACGAGGCCGAGTGCGCCGCCGTTCGGCATCAGGACCGATCCGGTCTTCGCCAGCGCAGCGACGCCGTTGTCTTTCAAGGCCGATGCGGTGCCGTACTCAGCGGCGCCGCGCAGGCCGTCGAGCACCACCGCCTTCGTTTGCGTCTTCATCGGCACGGCCCTGTCGCGCCCGGCGCCGGCGACACGGGCGATCACGTCGATCAGCGCACGCGGCGTCGTCCGCGGACCCTCAAGGCCGATGATCGCGCTCGCCATGGGCGTGCCGGTCGCAATCGGCGGCAATCCCGCCGCGATGCGGACGCCATTCAACGCGTCCCTCGACAGCTTCGGCGCCAACGATACGAAGAAGTCGTTGCAGGAGTAGGCGAGTGCTTCGGCAGGCGTCAGCGGGCGCCTCAGATCGGGATGCGCACACACGAACTTCTGCCCGCCGACGGTGCTGATACGTCTGCACATGTGTCCGCTGTCCGCGGAGATGATGCCGTGCTCGAGTGCGGCGATCAGAGCGAGCGGCTTGACCACCGATCCGGGGTGGACCGGCGTGTCGAGAATGCGCGACTGCGCCTCGCGCCGCTCGCGCGGGTTGTCCAGGCTGCGGATAAAATACGCGGCCTGCCCGGCCGAAGACGGCTGGCGAAGGCCGGCCTGCCCGGCCGAAGCCGACTGACGAAGGCCGGCCTGCTCGGCCGAAGCCGATGGGCGAAGGTCGGCCTGCCCGGACGAAGCCGATTGGCGAAGTCCGGCCTCCGGCATCACCTGTCCAGTAAAGGCCAGGGCCCATAACAGAGCCGCGGCGGCCCACTTCATAGCTTCGTCTTACAGCCCGGCCGGCAACGGCACGGGATCACCTTGTCGCCCTCGGTGTTGTAGTCGTAGGTCAGCTCCTCACCCTTGCGGATCATGCGCGAGGCGCGCACCCAGATCGTCTTGTCGTCGATCTCGATCCAGCAATTCGGCTTGCAGGAGTGATTGATGAAACGCGCGATGTTGCCGCCGACCGCGGCGTCGCGGCTCCAGTTGCGATTGACGCGAAACACCCAGATGCAGCCCTTCGACAGGTAGCGGTCCTCGCGCGACTCGCTCTGCTTGTTGCTGATCAACTCGCCCGCGTAATCGACGATGCGCTTGTTCTTGTTGATGGTCTGCTCGGCAAACACGCCAAAGCCATGCAGCTTCGAGCGCTTGCGTCTGATCTTCGGGAACGAAACCGATGTAGGCATCCGTGAAAATGATACATTGTCGCGCGAGAGGTGAAGCGTGCGAGGTTTAACATCGACTTTACTTTTAACGATGGCGTGCTTGGGGGTCACCGTGCAGGCACAGCGACAAGTGTTTCCAGGACCGGCGCAGTTCCCGTTCAGTGCCGCCACCAAGGCGGACGGCCTCGTCTATGTTGCCGGCACGATCGTGGCCCAGGGCGACATCAAGGCCCAGACCAAGGCCGTGCTCGACAGCATGGCGCAGACGCTGACCAAGGCCGGCTCGAGCATGCCGATGGTGGCGTCGGTCCACGTCTACATCAAGAACGCGTCCGACTTTGCGGCGATGAACGAGGTCTACCGCACCTACTGGCCGAAGGATCCGCCGGTGCGGACGACGATCGTGTCGGACTTCGTGGTGCCGGGGGCGCTGGTCGAGATGTCGATGGTGGCGATCGCCAACGGCGGCGAGCGGCAGGTCATTCACCCCGCATCGTGGACCAAGTCGCCCAACCCCTATAGCTACGGCATCAAAACCGGCTCGACGCTGTTCATGGCCGGGTTGGTGTCGCGCAACGGCAAAGACAACTCGGTGGTCGAAGGCGATCTCACCACGCAGGCGAAGACCGTGCTCGACAACGCGCGCGAGATCCTCACCGCCGCCGGCATGACGTTCGACAACGTGGTGTCGTCGCGCATCTACATCACCGACGGCACGAAGTTCCAGGAAATGAACAAGGTCTACACGACTTACTTCACCAAGGAACCGCCCGCACGCGCGACGGTGATTGCGCCATTGATGGGGCCGCAGTATCAGATCGAAATCACGCTGACGGCTTCGAGCCTGCCAAAGCAGGTGTTCACCACGCCGGCGGCCGACGGCACGCCGGGTAAGCCGAGCCCGATCCTGAGCAGCGCGGTGAAGGTCGGCAACCGCCTGTACGTCTCGGGCCTGCTCGGGAATACCAAAGACACCCTCGGTAACCCCGAGGCACAGACCAAGGAGATCATGGCGCGCGTCGAACGGACCCTGAAGGCCGCTGGCTACGGTTGGAATGATGTCGTCGACGGCATCGTCTACATCACCGACGTCAACTACTTCGAGGCGATGAATGCCGGCTACCGCGCGTTCCTGACCAAGGATTTTCCAGCGCGCGCCACGGTCAAGACCGGCCTGGTCGGCAACGACGGCCTCGTCGAGATCATGTTCGTCGCGTCGAAATAACGACTGCCGCATCGCCCGACGCTGTGCTAGCGTCGGGCGATGGAAGGTATTATCCGTGCCTGGGGCAAGATTCTTACCGGCCGCCGCCCCAATCTCTCGATCGAAATTACTCGTGAATGCCCGTTGCGCTGTCCGGGCTGCTACGCCTACGGCGACGAACATCTCGGCGGCGGCGTCACGCTGCGCGACGTCCGCGATCTGAAGGGACAGGCGCTGGTCGACGGCGTCCTCGCGCTCGTTGACAGGCACCAGCCGCTGCACCT
>DASVFC010000457.1:0-2145 GCA_036380235.1 Vicinamibacterales bacterium | reverse complement strand
AGAACCTCCGCAACATGGCGATGGGATCGAGTGATTGCAGCGCCGGCGCAGACGCTGACGCGGCGCTGTTGAGGAAACCGTACCGCCTCGCCGTTGCGGCGATCGCCTCCGGGTGCTGTAGCAGCCACGCGACAAAGAACGTCAATGGCAGGACAAAACCTGCGGTAAACGCCGCCGCGTCCCGCCACCCGCGTCGTCGCGCCGCGAGCACGCCGAACGTCATCGCGAAATAAACCGGCATCATGACAATCGACGAGATGTAGGCGTACCACCCGACGCCGAGGCACAGACCCGCCGCCGCGAACCACCACGACGATCGCCGGCTGTCGAGGGCGATCAGCAGGCACAGCAACCATCCGAGAACGAACGGCACCGGCAGGGTGTAATCGAGCGCGTAGCGGCTGAGGATGAAGAAGGCCGGCGCGCACGCCATCACGAACGCCGCTACTAGCGCGGCCCGGCGATCGCGATAAAGCCTGATGCCGACGAAATAAGTCAGGGCAATGCTGGCGATCGCCGCCAGCACCGTCGGCGTCCGAATCGACCACTCGGCGAGTGGAAGCACAAGCAGCACCAGCGCAATCGCGTAGTAGATCACCGGCATGAACCACGCGTTGTCGACGCCGGCCGGGAAGTACAACGGCAGGAAGATCCCGCTGCGCGTCTGACCGGTGGCGGCCACCGCATACGCGTCGTTGGCGATGATGACTTCGTCCGGCGCCAGGTAGATTGGCGCGGTGCCGATGCGCCAGAAGTAGACAGCTGCGGTGAAGAGGAGAAGCAGCAGTAGCGCCGCCCGTCCGTCGACTTCGCTCAGGACTGCCCCGAGCAAAGTCGAGGGGCGCCGCATCAATCCGAAAATTCCTTCGCGAGCTCCACCCACTCACCATCCGGTGCCAGGCGCTCGTAGGTGCGCCAGTGCGCGCGGGCATCCACCGAGCGGCCCATCTTTTCCAGGGTCACCGCCAGGTAGAAGTGGGCGTCAGGATAGCTGTTGTTCAGCGCCAGCGCGTTGCGATACGACGCCTCTGCGTCCGCGTAACGTGCGTGATCGTGATGGATGTTGCCGAGATTGAAATGGGCCTCGAAGTAGGACGGATCGAGCGCGATGGCACGCTCGTACAGCGCCTGCGCTTCGGCGAGCTCGTCGCGCGAATAGCGGATGTTCGCGAGATTGATCAGCGCGGCGACCAGGTCCGGATCGTGATCGAGCGCGCGGCGGTAAGCCTTGACCGCCTCCTCCACTCGCTCGGGCGTGCCGTCATCGAGCAGCGATCCCATCAGGAAGTACTGCTCCGCTTCGCTCAGCTCGCCGACGGTGCCAAGGGCGCCGTTGGTGCCGGTCAGGCCGAGTGGCAGCGTGCCGTTGGTCGACGCGCTCTTGGGCTTGAGCTCGATGATGCGCGCGGGTTGCGCTTCGAGCCTGAAGTCGAAGGTCAGCTGCCCGGTGCGCGAGGCCTGCAGATTGCGGACCACGGCGCGAAACTGTGCACCCTGCTGCAGCTCTCCGGCAATCTGCCGCAACGCCGTCAGGTCGGCAAAACCGAAATAGCTTTCGTTGTGATGCTTGACGATCGGCTTGAGGAGACCACACTTTTCGAGGTAGCGGAGATGATCGTGACGCAGCGCCGGATACATCGCGACGATATCGCGCCGGCTGTAGTGCTCCGTGGTGACGACGGTGGTCTGGCCGCGCGGCGGGCGCTCTTTCGACGGATCGAGTGGTGGCTCAGGCATCGATCGACCTCAATGTGAAGCAAGTCGTGCAGGAAGTCAATCAGCTTGCGAGGCCGCGAATCGATCGCGCGTCCACGCGACGCCGCCGGCACACACGATCGCATATAGCGCGATCACCGGCACGCGGAAGCGCGAGTACGCCTCGGCACCGAGCGCGATGCCAAACATGTAAGTGAGGACCAGCAACACGAGGCATGCAAACCGTCGATTGACACGCCACCAGTACGGGACTCCGGCAACAAAGAACAGCGCCAGCGGTGCCGTATATGCAAGGCACAGCATCCGGGCCGAGCGCTCGCTGATGCCGGTGAGCTCGCTGAGCAGGCTGGCGCTGCCGCCCAGCACGATCATGCCAAGCGCGCGTGCCGCCTGTTGCGCGCTCGCGACCGGATCGCCGAGGATGATCGG
>DASVFC010000456.1:0-2904 GCA_036380235.1 Vicinamibacterales bacterium | reverse complement strand
AACGCGCAGACCAAGCAGGTCAGCATGCTCGAAGGCACCGACGTCCCGACGCTGAAGCGCTACATCGTCGAAGGCCAGCAGTTCTACTATCGCAACCAGCAGCATCCCGGGTCGCCGATCAAGGACCTGGTGCAGGTCTACTACCAGTTCAAGAACGAGCAGAAGGCGGGGCTCGGCATGCCGATGCCGGCCGGGATCGTGCGCGTCTACCAGCAGGACTCGAAGGGTGGCGTGCAGTTCGTCGGCGAAGACCGCATCATGCACACGCCGAAAGACGAGACGCTGAACATCAAGATCGGCAATGCCTTCGACGTGGTGTGCGAGCGCAAGCAGACCGACTATCTGCGGATCTCGTCAAACGTCTACGAGATGGAATACGAGGTCACGCTGCGCAACCACAAGTCGTCGGCGATCAACGTCGACGTTAACGAGCCGATCGGCGGATCGTGGCGGATGATCCGCTCGTCGCACGAGTGGACCAAGACCGAGGCATGGGCGGCGAAGTTCAACGTGCCGGTGGCGCAGGACGGCACGGCAGTGCTCAAGTACCGGGTTCGGGTCACGTATTAGACTCGACGCACCCAGCCGTCGCGCATCCGAGGGCGCGATCCGCACACAAAAAGAAACGCCCGAGCCGTGAGGCGTCGGGCGTTTCAGTGCGCGTATCGCGCGTCCCGGTAGAAACCGGGACTGAACTTTCTTTTCCTTGCTTCTTTCAGTTCTCACCCGGCCTGCGCGCAGCCAGGGCCTAGGTTCCGAAGCCGCGCGCCAAAATGGTCCGGTGGATCAATCATTTCCACCTTCCTTTCTCAGAGACCGTGTTCGTACCTATAGACATACGCCTCTGAACGCCAGGAGTCAAGCACATCACTCCTGCCCGCTGGTCGCGCTCATCGACTTGATCGCGCCGATCAGCGTGCCCAGCATCTCCGCATACGCCTTTTCGTCTTGCTCATACGTGCGGCGATAATCTGCTTCCTTCAACTTCTGCGATTTCCAGTCCAGGTTGAAGATTGCGTTAGTCGCCGAATTGCGCCACGCGACGTCGCTCGACTCGCGCGCCAGCTTCAGCCCGTCGGCGCTGCTATCGATGATGAAGACGCGGCCTTCACGATCGCCGGCACTGTGGAGATCGCCGTAGACCTGCTGAAATTCGCTCTTCAAAATCCGCTCGCGCAACAGCGCAGGCGCAGAATATCGCGCGCCAATTACGAGCAACTGCGGACCGGCCAACATCGCCGCGACGAATCTGCCAGGCTCAGCGGGATCGGCAGCAGCGATGGTCGTCATCGCGCGTTCGTTCATCAGCTTCACGAGCTCGGCCGCGCGCTCCGGCGATTCAGCCTGCGTAGCGCCGAAGACCGTCAGGAGAGCGAGGGATGTTCCGACGATGGCAGCAGTCATGACTCACCTCGAGGATTGTGTGAAAGCGAGCTGAGATCGAGTGTAGCGCCGGCGAGCTGCCAGCAACATCGGTTGAACCGGGTAGAACGACGTCCTGTCAGGACGGTATGTCGTGGTCGAGGTGCCGCCGCGGCGGCAGCGCAATCAGGATCAGGGTTGCGAGCAGGTAGCGTGAATATGCGAAGTTCTGCAACGCGGCCGGCAACTCCTCGACGAAGTCAAAGCGCCGCCCAGACGGCACCATCATCACAATCACGCATGCACAGATTGCCGCGGTAGACAGCCACGAGCGTTCACGCATCTGCAGCAGGTGCAGCACGATCAACGGCAGCACGAGCACGTAGGTATGGCCCCAGCCAAGCGGCGCAATTACGGCCGGCAGGGCGATGAGCCCGGCGGCGCTGTGGATTGCGTCCAGCCGCGGGCCGCGGGTGGCGCGGCGCCACAACAGCGCGATCGCGGCGATACCGAACAGCCAGTTGAACGCTCGCACCGATCCGCCTACCGCTATTGCCTGCTCTCCTGTCCAGTTCAGGAAGCGATCGGGTGGAGTCGAAAAACGTTCGATGAAGGCAATTAGCGACTGGTTCGAGATGTGCACCGCCGTCTTGTCGAAGCGCGCCGGCAACACGTCGCCGAGAAACGTTTGATAGGCGCTCAACTGCACGAACGGCAGCGCGATCGCGATGATGGCGACGCCGGCGAGTGCCGCGTACAGGATTCGCCGCCACCCGGTCCGGTCCCAGAAGCAAAGCGCGACCATCAGGGCCGGGTAGATCTTCAGCAGTGTGCCGGCGGCGAGAAAGGTGCCGCCGATCGCCGGACGCGCGGCCCCGATAGTGACGAACCCGATGGCGCAAATCAGCACCCACGCGTTCACCTGCCCGAAGATCGCGTTGCTGTAGGTCGGCCCGAGCGCAATCGCCACCAGCGTCGCGGCAATCACGTCCGCTCGGTCGGCCGCGACACCGCCCTGCTGCAAGTAACGGTTCCAGAGCACCATCGACAGGATCACCACGGCATACGACGAGAGGGTGAGCACCATCATCGCAACGCCGAGCGGAAGGTATGACAGGACCATGAACGGCAGGATCGCCGGCGGCGGATACGTGAACCCGGCAATCACGTCGTCGGAAAGTTGATACAGGCGCGACGGGTCAGCGCGAAAGCGAACGGCGGCGTCGTAGTAGTAGTGAAAGTCCGTTTGCAGGACGTTGGGATTGGCGAGGAGCGGCAGCAGGACGCTGCGGCCGAGCGTCCACGCTTCGTAGATCAGCAGCGCAATCGAGACGCCTGCCAGAATCCGCAGCACCGCCGGTATTATAGAACCCTCTCGAATGCCGAAACCGAAGGTCGTTGTTGTGATGCCCGCCTATAACGCGCAGCACACCATCGAGAAGACCTGGCGTGAAGTGGTCGCGCACGACATCGTCGACCTGGTGATTGTCGTCGACGACGCCAGTCAGGACGATACCGTGACTCTGGCGCGCGGCCTCGACC
>DASVFC010000455.1:0-2785 GCA_036380235.1 Vicinamibacterales bacterium | reverse complement strand
TGAACCAGGGCATAAGTTGTTCGAAAGCCAGCGGCAGCGCTTCGATGCCGCGTGCAAGATCATCGACGAGCTCGGCGCCGGACCGCGCCTGCGGCACGCCGCGAATTCGGCGGCGTTGTTGCGCGACTCGCGGGTGTGGTTGGACTTCGTGCGGCCCGGGTTGTTGCTCTACGGCGTGGTGCCGCCGCCGCTTGGATCGAACATCCCTTTGAAGCCCGTCATGTCGCTGACGAGCCGGGTCGTGGCCACCAAGGGCGTTCGCGTCGGCGAGACCGTCGGCTACGGCGGCCGCTTCACCGCTGAACGCCCCGTGACCTTGGCTGTCATTCCTGCGGGATACGCTGATGGCCTCGATCGTCGCCTGGAAAATCACGGTTACGTGTTGATTCGCGGCCGCCGGGCGGCGATCGTCGGCGCGGTGAGCATGGACATGCTGACCGCGGAGGTGACGGACATCGAAGGAGTCAGCCCGGGTGATGAAGTTGTGTTCCTCGGGTCGCAAGGCGATGAACCGCAGCAGACGATCGACGCCCGCGAGATGGCCGCATGGATCGGCACGATTCCGTACGAGATTCTCTGCCGCCTCGGATCGCGTGTGGAAAGAGTTTACCCGTGACGTACGTAGCCACGGAGGCACGGAGATCGCGGCGTCAATTCTCCTGGACGATGAGACAATGACCCTTCGGTGTGTCGATCGCGAACCGTCAAGAAACCTCCGTATTCTCCGTCGTTTTCTGTGGTTACCGTCCGTGACAGCAGATGAAACAAGCTAAGCCGGTTTTCGTGTGCCAGGAGTGCGGCGTGCAGCGGCCGAAATGGTCCGGCAAGTGCGACGACTGCGGCGGGTGGAACACGTTCGTCGAGGAGCGGCCGTTCGAAGGCGTCATGGGCGGACCGACGACGCATCGCTACGCCATGCCGGGCAACGCGGCGCCGGGCGCCAAGAGGTACGGCGAGATCGAGGCGTCGAAGGCGGATCGCATCACGAGCGGGATCGACGAATTCGATCGCGTCCTCGGCGGCGGCATCGTGCCCGGATCGCTGGTGCTGCTCGGCGGCGAACCCGGCATCGGAAAATCAACGTTGTTACTGCAAGCCGCCGCGAACTTCGCCAATACGCACGGCACGGTGCTGTATGCGTCAGGCGAAGAGTCGGAGCATCAGATCAAGTCGCGCGGCGATCGCCTCGGCGTCGGCGACGCGCCGTTGTATCTGCTGGCGGAGACCTGCATCGAGCGCATCCTCGAGGAGATTGGTCGGGTCAAGCCGGCGCTGCTGGTGGTTGATTCGGTGCAGACGGTGTTCTCCCTGAAGTTCCAGTCGGCGCCGGGCAGCATCGGCCAGGTGCGCGAAGCGGCGACGCAATTCCTCTTCACCGCCAAAGGCCATAACATTCCGACCTTCCTCGTCGGCCACGTCACCAAGGACGGCAACATCGCCGGACCAAAGGCCCTCGAACACGTGGTCGACACGGTGCTGTATTTCGAAGGCGAACGCCATCACTCGCATCGCGTGGTACGCGCAGTAAAGAATCGCTTTGGCGCGGTCAGCGAACTCGGCGTCTTCGAAATGACCGGCGCGGGACTGCGCCCGGTGCCGAACCCGTCCGCGATGTTCCTTTCCGAGCGCCCGACGGCAACCCCGGGATCGGCGGTCTTGTGCTGTCTGGAAGGCACGCGTCCGCTGTTGGTCGAGGTCCAGGCGCTCGTCAGCACCAGCAGCTACGGTCAGGCGCGGCGCATGGCCGTCGGCATCGATCAGCACCGTTTATCGTTGTTGCTGGCGGTCCTCGAGAAACGCGCCGGCCTTCATCTCGTTGCCGACGATGTGTTCGTCAACATCGCGGGTGGGATGACTATCGAGGAACCGGCCGTCGATCTCGGCATTGTTGCCGCCGTCGGTTCCAGCCTCAAGAACCGGCCCATTGCGCAGGGCACCGCGGTGTTCGGCGAAGTCGGCCTCGGTGGCGAGGTGCGCGGTGTTGCACAGGCGAACCTCCGCATTCGCGAGGCCGAGCAAATGGGTTTCACGCGCATCGTCCTGCCGGCGTCGAACGTCGATGCCAGTGAGGAAGTGGGAAAGGCGCAACTGGTGGGCGTGCGCTCGGTCGGTGAAGCCCTCGACATGCTGCTCTAGTTGATTTAAGGTTGGCCAATACTCCCCCGGCAGGCGATCGCCGCCGTGGGTCCCCTTCGTGCGGACGTTGCGCGACGGGTCAATTCATATGGCCTGGTTCATATTCGTTCGCCTCGCCTTCGTCGGCGCAGTGGCCTCGTCCGCGTTCATGTTGCGGCCCCTGGGCGACGTGCCGCTGCTCAACATCGCCTTCGGCATCGCCATCGCCGCCGTCGCGGTGGTGTTCGAGTGGCTGTTACACAGCACGCCGGTCACGCACCTGCTCGGCGCATTCCTCGGTGGCGCCGTCGGCCTGCTGCTCGCCAAGGGCATCAGCGAAGCGCTGTTTTGGATCGATCACCGCGACGCGCGGGTCGCCTTCCTGCACAGTTTCATCCTGCTGCTGTTTCCCTATTTCGGGATGATCGTCGGCGCCCGCAAGGGTGAATGGCTCGAGCCGTCGCGGCTGATGACGCTGTTCCGCGCCGCCGGTCCCGAGCGGCACTACAAGATTCTCGATACCTCGGTGATCATCGACGGCCGCATTGCTGATCTATGCGACACCGGTTTCATGGACGGCACGCTCGTGATTCCTCAGTTCGTCCTGAAAGAACTGCAGCTGGTGGCCGACTCGTCGGATTCGATGAAGCGCAATCGCGGCCGGCGCGGT
>DASVFC010000454.1:0-3105 GCA_036380235.1 Vicinamibacterales bacterium | reverse complement strand
CCGCAACTTTCGGCCAGTTCTGCTGCGCCTTCTCGATGTAGCCGGCGCGATCCTGGTTCCAGGTCCGCTGCACCCGCTTCGAGTAGTTCAAGTAAAGCCGGCCATCGACCACGGCAAAGGCCTGGGGGTCGATGTCGACGGCATAGCCGCGACTGACGCCGTAGGCGCAAAAGCCGCCGAACTGCGGCACGAATGTCTCAGGCGCAGCCGCGAACCGATCGCGATGTTCGGCGGTGGCAAACTGCCAGGTGGCGCCACGCCACACGTGCGTGAACGCGCCCGAGCCTTTCACCGCCTGCTGCTGCGTGTGGTACGCGACGGCGTCATACCCCTGGATGGCGACGCCGTTCGTCACGTTGATGGAGCCGGGCGTCTGCCCGCGCAGGGTCATGGCGCCGGCGATGCCGAGCACCACGATGAGAACGGAGATGCGATAGGTCCACTGAATCATGCCGCCTCGGATGCAGCCGGCGCGATCTGGTTTCGGCGAAACCGGTTCTGCGACCCGGCATCTGAGCGTCGACATGCAGCCCAACCACCAAACTGCCGAACACCACCGCCTCTCTGAAGACGCCGCCCGGACGCGGCACTGGAAACGGTGGGGACCCTACTTGAGTGAACGGGCGTGGGGGACCGTGCGGGAGGACTACAGTCCTCACGGCACGGCGTGGGACTACTTTCCTCACGATCACGCCCGCTCGCGCGCGTATCGCTGGAACGAAGATGGACTCGCCGGCATCAGCGATCGTCACCAGAAGATCTGCTTCGCGCTGGCGCTATGGAACGAGCAGGACCCGATCCTGAAGGAACGGCTGTTCGGCCTCACCGGCAACGAAGGCAACCACGGCGAGGACGTCAAGGAGTACTACTTCTACCTCGACTCGACGCCGACGCACAGCTACATGCGGTATCTCTACAAATATCCACATGCGGAATTTCCGTACGCGCGGCTCGTCGACGAAAATCGCCGTCGCGGCCGCTCCGAACCGGAGTTCGAGCTTGCCGACACCGGCGTCTTCGATGCCGGGCGCTATTTCGACGTGACCGTCGAATACGCCAAGGCATCGACCGAAGACATCCTGGTCAAAGTAATCGTCGAGAACCGCGGCGCCGTCGCGGCGCCAATTCGCGTGCTGCCGACGATCTGGTTCCGCAACACCTGGTCGTGGGAGTCGACCGTGCAGCGGCCGATCCTGCACGGCGCCGTGAATGGCGATGCCGCAATCGTCGAACTCGACGAACCGGACTACGGCAAACGCTGGCTGTATTGCGAGGGCGCTCCGGAACTGCTCGTTACCGAAAACGAGACCAATTCGCTCCGGCTGTTCGGCCACGACCGGACCGGCTACTTCAAGGACGGCATCAACGACTTCGTCGTCCATGGCGCCACCAGCGCCGTGAACCCGGATCGATCGGGAACGAAAGCCGCCGCACATTACCGTGCCGTGGTGCCGGCCGGTGGCCGCGCCGAGTTCCGCCTGCGGTTGACGGACCAGCCGCCGGGCACAACAACGTCGGGTCCTTTCGGCGACGTCTTCGAGCAGACGTTCGCGCTGCGCCGGCGTGAAGCGGACGACTTCTATGCCGGCATCATCCCGCCGGAGTTGTCGGAGGATGCGCGGATGGTGATGCGGCAGTCGCTCGCCGGCGTGTTGTGGTCGAAGCAGTTCTACCACTTCGTGGTGCGCGACTGGCTGTCGGGCGATCCGCAACAACCGGCGCCGCCCGAGGGCCGGCAGCATGGCCGCAACCACGAATGGCAGCATCTGTATAACGCTGACGTCATTTCCATGCCCGACAAATGGGAATACCCGTGGTACGCCGCATGGGACCTCGCCTTTCACTGCCTGCCTCTGGCAATCGTCGACGCTGAATTCGCCAAACAGCAGCTGCTGTTGTTGCTGCGCGAGTGGTACATGCACCCCAACGGCCAGCTGCCCGCGTACGAATGGGCGTTCGGTGATGTCAACCCGCCGGTTCACGCCTGGGCGGCGTGGCGGGTCTACAAGATCGACAAGAAGCGTCGCGGTCGTGGCGATACGGTGTTCCTCGAAAAGATCTTTCAAAAGCTGCTGCTCAACTTCACCTGGTGGGTCAATCGCAAGGACGCCGAAGGCCGCAACGTGTTCCAGGGCGGCTTTCTCGGTCTCGATAATATCGGCGTCTTCGATCGATCTGCGCCGCTGCCGACCGGCGGGCACATCGAGCAATCCGACGGCACCAGCTGGATGGCGATGTACGCGCTCAACATGCTGGCAATGGCAATGGAGCTGGCGCGCGACAACGAGGCGTACGAGGACGTTGCCAGCAAGTTCTGGGAGCACTTCCTGCACATTGCCGCGGCGATGAACGACATCGGTGAAGGCTTGTGGGACGAAGACGATGGGTTCTTCTACGACGTGCTGCACCTGCCGGGTGGCGAGCGCCGGGCGCTGAAAGTCCGATCGATGGTCGGGTTGATCCCGCTCTTTGCCGTCGAGACGCTGGAACCGGAGTTGCTCCAGCGCCTGCCGGGATTCAAGCGGCGTCTCGACTGGTTCATCGCCAACCGGCACGATCTCACCGCGCACGTCGCATGCATGCACACACCAGGGCACGGCGAGCGCCGGCTGCTCGCTGTGGTGCGGCCGGAACGGCTGCAGCGCGTCCTCCGCGTGATGCTGGACGAGACTGAATTCCTGTCGGATTACGGCATCCGGGCGCTCTCACGACGCCACGGCGCTGACCCGTATACGCTGGAGGTCAACGGCCACCTGCATCGGGTGCAATACGAACCCGGCGAATCGTCTTCGGGCCTGTTTGGCGGCAACTCGAACTGGCGCGGACCGATCTGGTTTCCGGTAAATTACCTGCTCGTGGAATCCCTGCAGAAGTTCCACCACTACCTGGGCGACGGCTTCAAGGTCGAGTGTCCGACCGGTTCCGGGCAGATGCTCACGCTTGCGGAAGTGGCTACCGAACTATCGCAGCGCCTGACGAGCATTTTCCTCACGGACGATCGCGGGCTGCGCCCCGTGCTCGGCGACCGCGCGCTGTTTCAATTCGATCCGTACTGGAACAAGTTGGTGCCGTTTCATGAATACTTTCACGGCGATAGCGGCGCCG
>DASVFC010000453.1:0-2948 GCA_036380235.1 Vicinamibacterales bacterium | reverse complement strand
TGGTGTCGATGACGCGAACTTTCGGCGCCGCCACGCGGATGTCGCGATCGGGCGCCATCCACACCGCGCCTTCCTCGCCGATCTTGATGATGGTGATCGCCTTGCGCTGGCGCCAGTGCGGCAACGATGCTGCGATCGACTGCTCGCCGGCATATAGCCGTGCTTCGTGTTCGTTGACGAAGACGAAGTCGAGGGCGTCGATCAGATCGATCAAGCCGCGATCGTTCGAGAGCGGCTCATTCCAGCCGAAGTCCCAGGAGGTAGTGATGCCACGCTTGCGTAGTTGGGAGGCGATGTTGGTCCAAAAGCGGCAGTCGTGCGGGTAGAAGCAGAGGTGGACGTGAGTGCGTGGCGTCCGCCTTCGCTCGCCGCGCTTCGCGCGCGCGAGCTTCGGCGGGACCGCTTTCCGCAAAGCGTTCGGAAGGCGGCCTTCGAGCTTCGCATTTATGCCGTTGTAGGTGACGAACGCGCGATCGTCACCTGCCGATAGCGCTGCGGTGATGGCGTGTGGTTCGCCGGCCTTTCGCAGGTTCTGGATCTTGATGCGTTCCTTCTTCAGCCGCGTGACGGCGCCGTCGCTGAGCGCGCTGATTAACGTCGTCTTCATCCCAAGCCGCGCTGCCTTGACGGCGGTGATCACGGCGCCGCCGCCGATGGTGGACGTGAACTGGTCGGTCTTGATCTCTTCGCCGAGCTCGGGAAGGCGTTCGAGGCCGACGAAGATCAGATCTTCGAAAGCTTCGCCGGCGCAAATGAGTTGGGCCGGACCGGGCGAGGCTGCAGATCCACCAGGCGGGTCTAACGACCCGCCTCCACGTACGTGGGAGCGCTTCAAGATGTCTTCTTGATCGCTTCGGCGACCTTGTCGCGATCGATGTCGCCGTCTTTCCAGTAGAACAGGAAACGCTGGTAGTGCTCGCGCGCCTTGGCGGTATCGCCGGTCTTCTCGGCAATCTGCGCGAGGTAGTAGTGACTGCGCACGTATTCGATCGGGGTAAAGAGGCGCCGGTAGCCGCCGTTGACGATGGTCTCGAAATGCTGCTTTGCGGCGGCGGCATCGCCGAGTCCGAGCTTCGCGCGGCCCTGCACGTAGTGCGCAATCGTGCGAGGCTGCCGCAGCGGGAAGAACGAGCCGGAGCCTACGGGACCCGCTGGCAGCTCCGCCGTCACGCGCTGCACCAGGTCGAGCGCCTTCTTGTGCTCACCGTCCTCAATTGCGACAACGGCATCGGCGAGATAGGGCAACACCTTGTCCGACCCGAATGGCAGCACGTCGGCGAGGCGCTGATACTCGGCGCGCAGCTCAGCCGAGCCTGCGACGGTGGCCTGGAACAACACTTCAATCACGCTCAGGCCGCCCTGCCCAGCCTTGAAAGCCAGCGCTGCTTGTCGCGCCGCCGCGGCGTGCTCGCCGCGCGCGTTCAACAGTTCCGCGATCGACGCACGGATGGCGCCGCCCTCGACGCCGGCGTTGTAATCAGCGAGCTTCTCGAGCACGTCTACCGCTTCGCGCGTGCGTCCTCGATAGATCAACGCGATCAGCGGCGGCACCGTACCCAGGTTGCGGAGGTTCTGGATTCTCGACGCCGACAACTCCTGCGTGATGCGCCGCGCGTCATCCCAGCGATCACGCAAGAGTGCAATTTGCGCCAGCCCATTCATCGTTGGCGGATACGACGGCCGCAGTGCCAGCGCCTTCTGAAATGCCGCTTCCGCCTCGTCCAGGCGATTGGCTGACAGGTGCGTGAATCCGAGATACATGTAGCCGGCTTCGACATTCGGATACCGGCCAATGAAGTTCTCGAGAACGCGGACGGCCTCGTCGGGCTTGTTCAACGCGATATACACGCCTGCGAGATTGCCGGCGGTGCCGGGAAACTCGAAACCGCGTTCGCGAAGGATGTTGTACTGCTCGGCAGCGCGCTCGTTCTGATCGAGGCGCATCAGCATCACCGCCAGGTTGTTGCGCGAGGCGGAATGATCGGGATACAGGTCAACAGCCTTCTGATAGGCCTCAATCGCCGCGGCGGATCGGTAGAAGTCTGTGGAGTAGTAGTAACCCTGGATGTAATACCGTTCGCGTGGCGTCAGGTGATCCACCAGTTCGATCGCTTTCCTGGCGTAACGATTGCGATCGTCGGCGTTGCCCATGTTGCCGGAGGCCACCGCCATCTTCACGTAGGCGAGCGCGAACCGCGGATCAACTTCGACCGCCTTTTGATAGTGCGGCAGCGCCTCCATGTAGCGCGCCCGCTGATGCTGCTCGATGCCGGCAGCGTAATGCCGATAGGCCTCCATGGACGACGTGGTCACGTCCTTCAAATCGCGATCGAGATCGCCGCTGACGGGTTTCGCGCCCGGTGGTGACAATAGGCCGCCAAACATGCCGCCACTACCGGCGATGAACCGCGTCTTCACCCGCCGCGTCAGGTCGTCCATCGTCGGGAACAGGCTGGCTTCGTTTGGCGCGTCGACCCGCTCGGTTGAGAGGATGCGGCCGCTGGCGGCGTCCTGCAGCCTGACGTTGATGCGAATGGTCTCGCCGGCCTTGACGAAGCTGCCGAGCACGACGTGCCTGACGTGCGCGCGCCGGGCGACTTCCTGCACCGTTTCCGAATCGAACGTGCGCTCATCAAGCTTGCCGAGGTCGCGCAGGATCTGCACGAGCCGATCGGTGCTCAACACTTCGACGTCCGTGGATTGCGACAGATCGGTGACGAGCATGTCTGTCAGGCCGGTGCGCAGCCAGTCCATCTGCTCGTTGCCGGTGTTGTTCTCGAAGTGCAACACCGCAACCGACGGCCGGGTGCCGGTTGCTTCGGCGATCGGCGCTCGATATTGCGTGGTCCAGAACCACAGGCCGACTGCTACCAGCACCGCGATCGACGCGACGCCAATCAACACGCTCGACGACTTTGTCGGCGCCGCTGTCCGCGGCAGCGGCGCCG
>DASVFC010000452.1:0-6324 GCA_036380235.1 Vicinamibacterales bacterium | reverse complement strand
GAACGCGTTCCATCGTGTGCTGTGCGACGCCGCGGGCTTTCGCGGAGCCGGTCATCAGGACGTCGCGGATGTAGCCGGGCCGCGCCAGCGCCTGCTCGCGCCGCTCGCGAATCGGATCGAGCATCGCGTTGATTGCCACGGCCAGCTTGGTCTTGACCTCGACGTCGCCGACCTTGCCGGCACGATACCGCGTCTTCAGGTCCTCGACTTCATGTTTGTTCGGGTTGAAGGAATCGTGGTACATGAACACCGGATTGCCTTCCACGGTGCCCGGAATGTCGGCGCGCACACGCTTCGGGTCTGTGTACATCTGCCGCACCTTGTTCTGCACCGTCTTCGCGTCGTCCGACAGGTCGATGGTGTTGTTGTAGCTCTTGCTCATCTTCCGGTTGTCGAGACCGGGGAGACGTGGCGTCGGCGTCAGCAGCGCCTGTGGTTCGATCAGGTTCGCCGCGTAGAAGTTGTTGAAACGGCGCACCACCTCGCGGGTCAGCTCGAGATGCGGCACCTGGTCCTCGCCCACCGGCACCCAGTGCGCGTCGTAGACCGTGATGTCGGCGGCCTGCAGCAGCGGATACCCAAGGAACCCGATCGTCGACAAATCGCGGTCGTTCAGCTGCTCGACTTGCTCCTTGTAGGTCGGCACGCGCTCGAGCCACGGAATCGGCGTCACCATCTGGAACAACAGGTACAGCTCCGCGTGCTCGGGTACCAGCGATTGAATGAAGAACGTGCTCTTCTCCGGATCCAGTCCGGCGCCGATCCAGTCCGCGACGTTGTCGATGGTATTGGCGACGATCTCGCTGGTGTCGTTGTAATGCGTCGTCAACGCATGCCAATCGACAACGCAGTGAAACGAGTCGTATTTTTCCTGGAGCGTGACCCAGTTTTGCAGCGCGCCGACGAGATGGCCGAGATGTAGTTTTCCGGTCGGGCGCATCCCCGACAACACGCGCTGCTTGGCCACTAAAACCCTAGAAGATAAAGAAGGTAGTTGGCGACCGGCCCGAGCAGCGTGCTCAAGAGGCCGGTCAACATCAAAGCATACAAAATCAGGATGCCGTACGGCCGCAATTGCTCGACGAGTCGCCCCGAACTTGCCGGCAGCAGCCCAATCAAGACATTGCCGCCGTCAAGGGGTGGCACCGGAATCATGTTGAACACGGCGAGCAGCACGTTCAGATACACGAACACCCGCAGCAGCTGAATCGCCGGCCGCAACACCGCGAGCGCGGCGATGTCGCCCGGAGTGGCGAAAGTCCGCACGCCTTCGAGGACTACCGCCGCCAGCACCGCCATGACGACGTTGCTTGCCGGACCGGCGGCCGCGATCAGCGCGAAGTCACGCTTGGGATGTTTGAGGTGTCTGGTGTCGACCGGCACCGGTTTGGCCCAGCCAATCAGTGGCACATTCGTGAGGAACGCAATTAGCGGAAACAACAGGGTGCCGATCGGATCGACGTGGACGACCGGGTTCAGCGACAGGCGGCCAAGATGGCGCGCCGTCGGATCGCCAAGCCGGTCGGCGGCAAACGCGTGCGCCGCTTCATGCACCGAAAGGGAGGCGATCAGGACAACGAGAATAATGAGGACCTGGGTGAGGTCGACGCCCTGCAGCACGGAACATCAGAGCGTATCACACGGACTACCGCCTGAGGCCGGCGGCAACGCGGCGGAGCGAGTCCAGCAGAATCTCCGCATCTTCGACTCGCGTCCGAAAATTGACGATGCACGCACGCAGCGCGAAGCGGCCGTTGACGGTGGCGTTCGAGAGGTACGATTCACCGTCCCGCTGGACCTCGAGCATCAAGCGCTTGTTAAAGGCGTCGTCGCCATGTTTATAGCGAAAACAGACGATGCTGAGGGGCGCGGGCGCGAGGCGCTCGAAGTCGTTGCTCCGGTCGATGCGTTCCGCGAGATGTTGCGCCACCTCGATGTTGCCGTCGATGGCGTCCTGAATCGCGCGCACACCGTGGATCTTCAACAGCAGCCAGATCTTCAGCGCCCGAAAACGGCGTGATAGTTCCGGGCTGTGATCCCAGTACGCGAACTCAGACATCTCGCGATCCGCCACCACGTCGATGTATCCGGCGCCTTCGGAGAACGCCCGCCGCAGCGCTGCCGCGTCTTTCACCAGCAGACAACCGGCGTCGAGCGGCGCGTATAACCATTTGTGGGGATCGAGCGACAGCGAATCGGCGCGGCTGATCGCCGCCATTGCGCCGTTGACGTGGCGCGACCGTGCCGCGAGCGCGCCGTACGAGCCGTCGACGTGCAGCCACACGCGCTGCTCGGCGCAGACGTCGGCGATGGCGTCGAGGGGATCGACAGCGCCGGTGTTGACATCTCCAGCCGTCGCCACGGCGCACACGACGTGCAAGCCGGCGGCGCGGTCCCGGGCAATCTGCGCGCGCAACGCCGCCGGATCCATCCGTAACTGCTGATCCACCGGAATGCGAACGATCGCATTTTTGCCGACGCCCAGCATGGATGCCGCCTTCGGCATCGACATGTGCGTCATCTCAGAGGTGTAGATGCGCGGCTTGCCGGGCAGCGCGGCGACACCGCGTTGATTGAGATCGACGTCGGTGCTCGCGCGAAGCGCTGCGGCGAGGCCGGCGAAGTTGGCGAACGAACCGCCGCTCAGCAGCACGCCCTCGCCTTTCGGGTCGAAGCCAACGATCACCTTGAGCCATTCGATCACCTGATGTTCGATCGTGGTGGCCGCCGGCGCCGAGCGCCATGAGGTGACATTCTGATTGATCGCGGAGGTAAACAGATCGCCGATCGCTCCGGCAAAGCTGGCAGACGACTGAACGTAACCGAACATCCGCGGATGGCCGTTGTGGCGGCTATACGTCGCGATCTCGGCGAGCTCCGCCATTACGGCGGGCAGATCCTGTGCGTCGTTTGGCAGCGGCGTGGATAAGCGCGCGGTCAATTCGCTGGCGCTGATGGCGGGATAAATCGGCAGCTGCGACTGCTCCGAAAAGTACCGGAGCACCCAGTCGAGAGCGATGCGTCCAAGTTCCTCACGTTGTCGCGAGGTCAGCTCCAACCCGGAACCACCTCTGGAACCTTTGGAACCTCTGGAACCTTTGGAACCGTTGTTCAAGGATTTGCCGCAAAGTGAGCAATGACCGCGTCAGCGGCCTTACCGCCGACTACTCGCGCCAACTCCTCGCGCGTCGCGCGGCGTACGCCGGCAAGACTACCAAATGCCGTCAGCAACGTCTTGCGGCGGCGCAATCCAATGCCGGGCACAACGTCCAGTTCCGATTGGAGGTCCCGCTTGGTGCGCGACTGGCGATGAAAGGTCACCGCAAAGCGATGTGCCTCATCGCGGATCCGCTGCAGCAAGCGCAGCGCCGGGCCATGCGGATCGAGCGCGATCGGCTCGTCGCCGTCGCGAGTGAACACCAGCTCTTCCTTCTTGGCCAGGCCGATAGCGACCAGATTCGACAACCCGACCGCCTCCAGCGCCTGGTAGGCCGCGTTCAACTGCCCCTTGCCGCCGTCGATCACGATCAGATCCGGAAACGGCCCGCCGTTCTCGAGCACGCGCGCGTAGCGCCGCCGAACCACCTGCTCCATCGCCGCAAAATCATCGAGGAACCTACCGGGAGCCGGGAGCCGGGAGCCGGGAGCGGTCTCCGTGCTCTTCCGGTTCCCGGTTCCCGGTTCCCGGCTCCCGGTTCCCGGCTCCCGGTTCCCGATGCGGAACTTCCTATACTCGCCCTTCTTCATCCGGCCGTCTTCGCACACCACCATCGACGCCACGGTCTCGGCGCCCTGAATCGTTGAGATGTCGAAGCAGTCGATCCGCCGCGGCAGCTTCGGCAGCCGCAAGACCTGTTGCAGCACTTCGAGCGCGTCGTAGTTCGCCGTCGAGTTCTCGTCGAACCTGGTGCGATAGGTCAGCGCCGCGTTGCGCTGCGCCAGCTCGATCATGCTCTTCTTGTCGCCGCGCTGCGGCACGCCGATGCGGACCCTGCGCCCGGCCTGCTGACCCAGCCACTCCTCGAGCAGTTGCTGTTCGCCGGGCACGACGGGCACGTGAATATCGGGCGGCGGCAGTTGATCGGCGTAGAACTGCTGGATTGCGGCTTCAATCACCGCTGCATCCGATTCCCCGGCGTCGGTCGCCTCCCACACGAACTCGATCCGCTCGATGACTCGGCCGCCGCGGACGATGAAGATTTGCACTACTGCACCACGCGCGCCCAGCTTGACACCGAAAACGTCGCGGTCGCCGAGCTCCGCTGACGCCATCTTCTGGTGCCGTTCCTGCAGCGTCTGCACCGTACGCATCGCATCACGCAGTTGAGCGGCTTCCTCATATCGCAAGTGCGCGGCCGCGTCGCGCATGCGCGCCTCGAGGTGATCCGCGAGCTCCTCGTTGCGGCCTTCGAGGAACAACTTCGTATCGGCCACCGCGACGGCGTAGCGTTCCTGGGTGCAGATAGTCACCACACAGGGCGCCAGGCAGCGGCCAATGTCGTGCTCGAGGCACGGCCGGCTGCGAAAGCCGGTGATCACCTCGTTGCACGACCTGATGCCGAAGATCTTGTGCGTCAACCCCATCGTCCGGCGCGCGAACTTCGCCGGCAGGAACGGTCCTGCGTAGACGTTGCCGTCGCGCTCGACCGACCGTGCCACCACTACTTTGGGGAACTGCTCGGTCGTCGTCAGCTGCAGATACGGATAGTTCTTGTCGTCGCGCAGCAGGATGTTGTACTTCGGCGACCGCTGCTTGATGAGGTTGTTCTCGAGCGCCAGCGCCTCGACAACGGAGTCGGTGACAATCACCTCCAGGCGCACCGCCTCGTCCAGCAGCGCGTCGTGACGGGGGCTCATGCCGTACGCGCCGAGGTACGAGCGCGTCCGATCGCGCAACGCCCGCGCCTTTCCGACGTAAATCGTCTCGCCCTTGTCGTTGTAGTAGAGGTAGACCCCCGGTTGCTCCGGTAACCGCGCAATCTGCTCTCTGAGGTCGTGAATCGCCACTGCTCTAGATCCTACCTTTTGATGCAGATCGTCGCCGCCGTGGCACATGGTTGGCATGGCCAACCTCACGAAGGAGATTGTTATGCCCTTGATGTTCCGCGTGGCCGCAGCCATGGCCGCGCTTCCCGTCCTTGCTCTTGCGCAAGCCAAACCTCCCGTCTCGGTCACCAGTTCCGCCGGATCGATACGGGTCGAGACGCTGGCCGCCCTCGAGTACCCGTGGGCACTCGCCCAGCTGCCCGACGGGCGCCTGCTCATTACCGAAAAGCCGGGCCGGCTGCGGCTCTATGAAAACGGTACGTTGTCCGCACCCTTGCCGGGTATTCCCAAGACCAGCTACCGCGAGCGCAAGCAGGAACAGGGCGGCCTGCTCGACGTGGCGGTGGATCCGAACTTCGCGCAGAACCGCCACATTTACTTCGCGTTCTCTGAACCGGCGGCAACGCAGTCGCCTGATCAAAAGGAAACCGACGACAAACGATTCGGCGGCTTCCTCGACCTCACCGACAACATGCTGATCGGCGGCGCGGTGGCCCGCGCCACGCTCGACGGCAGCGCGCTCAAGGACGTGCAGGTGATCTGGCGGCAGAACCCGAAGACCATCGGCCGCGGGCACTTCGGTCACCGCATCGTGTTCAGCAAGGACGGCACGATGTTCATCACCTCTGCCGACCGCATGCGATTCGATCCGGCCCAGGATCCCAACTCGAACCTTGGCAAGGTGGTCCGCATCAACGCCGACGGATCAATCCCCAAAGACAACCCGACCGCCGGCAAGGACATTTGGAGCTCTGGTCATCGCAACATGCTGTCGGCGGCGGTGCATCCCGCCAGCGGTCAGCTGTACGTCGTCGAGATGGGACCGCTTGGCGGCGACGAGCTGAACGTGGTTCAAAAGGGCGGTAATTACGGGTGGCCCGTTGTCAGCAACGGCGACAACTACGACAAGTCGCCGATTCCCGATCACGACACACGCAAGGATTTGATCGCACCGATCAAGACGTGGACGCCGGTGATCTCGCCCTCCGGGGCACAGTTCTATGACGGCACGCTGTTTCCGTGGAAGAACGATTTGATCATCGGCGGGTTGTCATCGATGGCGGTTATTCGACTCACCATCGACGGCAACACGCTGAAGAACGAAGAGCGCATCGACATGAAGCGCCGCGTTCGCGACGTACTGCAGGCACGCGACGGCGCGCTGCTGGTGATCACCGATGAAAAAGACGGCGCCCTGCTGAGGCTGACGCCCGAGGGAGGGAAGACGCGGTAGATTGCAGATGTCAGAAGGAAGATTGCAGATTCATTTACGGATGT
>DASVFC010000451.1:0-2068 GCA_036380235.1 Vicinamibacterales bacterium | reverse complement strand
GCTCTCGATGGTGGACGGCGTCATGCTGCTGGTCGATGCCTGCGAAGGCCCCCTTCCGCAGACGCGCTTCGTCCTCCGCAAGGCCCTGGAGCGCCGCCTGCCGCCGATCGTCGTCATCAACAAGATCGACCGCCCCGACGCCAGGCACATCCAGATCGGTCGAGGCAGTGCCGGCGCGGCCGCTCGTATACAACACCGGGAACTCGATTTGTTCCTCGGTCGCGTCGAGATCGATGAACAGGTCGTAGACCTCGTTCAACACATCCCTGGCGCGGGCGTCGGCGCGGTCGATTTTGTTGATGACCACGATCGGCGGCAGCCGGCGCTCGAACGCCTTGCGCAGCACGAAGCGCGTCTGCGGCAACGGGCCCTCGGCTGCGTCCACCAGCAGCACCACCCCGTCGGCCATGGACAGCACCCGCTCCACCTCGCCGCCAAAATCGGCGTGGCCAGGCGTGTCCATGATGTTGATCAACGTTTCGCCGTAATGCACCGCGGTGTTTTTGGCCAGGATGGTGATGCCGCGCTCACGCTCGAGCTCGTTGCTGTCCATGGCGCGCTCTTCGACGCGCTCGTTGGCGCGGAGCACACCGCCCTGCCGGAACATGGCGTCGACAAGGGTGGTCTTACCGTGATCGACGTGAGCAATGATGGCGACGTTGCGACGGAGCGGATTCGCTACAGGCGCGGTCTTCTGCGATGAAGGCATCTCACCAGTATAATTGTTCTCATGCCGTTATTCGAATATGCGTGCCGGCAGTGCGATCACCACTTTGAGCTGCTCGTCCGGGAATCGACGAAGCTCGAATGTCCCAAGTGCCTGGGCACCGCGCTCGACAAGCAATTGTCGGTCTTTGCCGTGAGCGCGCCCGCGGCGGCAACGTCGCGCGCCATGGGCCCGGCGCCATGCGGGTCGTGTGGCGATCCACGCGGCGCCGGCAGCTGCCGGACCAACTGAATGGAAACGCCATGACTTTCCACGTCTTCGCTCGAAGAACGGCGGCTTTAGTATTCGGCGCCATCGCCGCCACCGCCATAACAGCAAGCGTCACAGCGAGAACAAAGTCGGTCGCCCTCCAGACGACGGCCTTCCAACTGTCGCCTGCGGCGATCACCACGCCGGCAGCCGCCAATTCCGCACAACCACAGCTGTCGGTGTCGAAGCGCGGCGTCTTGCTGACCTGGATCGAACGGAGCGGCGATCTCGCGACCCTGAAATTCGCCGAGCGCACCGCAACGGGATGGACCGCGGCGAAAACCATCGCGTCCGGCCGCGACTGGTTCGTCAACTGGGCGGACGTGCCATCCGCCCTCCGCCTCCCCTCTGGCGCCATCGTCGCGCACTGGCTGCAGAAGAGCGGACCGGACACCTACGCCTACGACGTGCGTCTCGCGCATTCGATTGACGATGGCAAGACGTGGTCGGCGTCGTATCTTCCGCATCACGACGGCACCAAGACCGAACACGGATTTGCGTCGCTGTTTCCGATGGGCGACGGCTTCGGCCTGGTCTGGCTCGACGGCCGCAACATGGCGGCGCCGAAGAAGGGCGACGCCGGCAAGGGCGGCGAAGGCCATGACGGTCACGGGACGGGCGCGATGAGCGTTCGCTTCGGACAGTTCGATAAATCTTTCAAGCAGATCGCCGAAGCGCCGGTCGACACCAAAGTCTGCGAATGCTGTCCAACCGCGGCGGCCGTCACCGCTGACGGCGTGATCGCCGCGTTCAGAAATCGCAGCGACGAAGAGATTCGCGATAACTACGTATCGCGGCTCGTTAACGGCGCCTGGACGACGCCGCAACCGGTGTTCAACGACAACTGGAAGATTGCCGCATGTCCGGTCAACGGTCCTGCGCTCGATGCCAACGGCCGAACCGTGGCAATGAGCTGGTTCACGGTGAAGCAGGAACAAGGGCAAGCGTATCTCGCATTTTCCAACGATGCCGGTGCGACATTCGGCAAACCGATTCGCATTGACGACGGCGGATCGCTCGGCCGCGTTGACGTGGAGCTGCTGCCGGACGGCGCGGCGTTGGCGACATGGATCGAGTTCGCCGATCAACGGG
>DASVFC010000450.1:0-2489 GCA_036380235.1 Vicinamibacterales bacterium | reverse complement strand
TGATCGTGGCGATCAACGACGACCAGTCGGTGCGCGGGTTGAAGGGGCCGATGCGGCCGGTGTTGCCGCAGCAGGATCGCGCCGAGCTCGTGGCGGCGCTGCGAGCCGTCGATTACGTCGTCGTTTTCTCCGAGCCCACCGTTACCCCGCTGCTCGAGTTGTTGCAGCCGGCCGTGCACTGCAAGGGGACTGATTACACGGTCGAGACCGTCCCCGAACGAGAGACGGTGCGCGCGTATGGCGGCCGCATCGCCATCGTCGGCGATCCGAAAGATCATTCGACGTCCGATCTGTTGACGCGGTTGAAGGGGACACCTGCCCTGAGCGAGCGAAAGCGAGTCGAGGGGTGAACCGCATCCTGATCGTGCGGCTGAGCGCGCTGGGCGATATCGTGCATGCATTGCCGGTGCTCGCCCGGCTCCGGCAGACCTATCCCTCGGCAGATATCGATTGGCTGGTCGAACACAATTACGCTTCGACGCTGACACTCGCGGCGGGCCTGACGCGGCGGATTGCGGTTCGTGCCAAGTCGGAATCATCAGCGGGCGACATGGTGTCTTTCCCCACCGGTGCGGGCTATCTACGAGCGGCCTCGTTCCTGCGCGCGCAACGCTACGATGCAGCGCTCGATCTGCAGGGTTTGTTGAAGTCAGCGGTGTGGGCTCGCGCGTCTGGCGCGAGGCGAGTGATTGGTTTCGATCGCGAGCACCTGCGCGAGCCGCTGGCGGGCTCTTTTTACACCGAGACCGTCGTCCCCGACGGCTCGGGTCACGTGATTCAGAAGAACCTGTCGATCCTGCGTGCGCTGCAGATCGATCCTGGACCGGTGGCACTGCATGTCGAGTCACAGGCCTCTCCCGATGTGATCGAGGCGATTCAAAAGGCGGGCGGTTCGAACGGCTATATCGTGATCAATCCCGGCGCCGCGTGGCCGAACAAGCGCTGGCCGCCCGATCGATTTGCGGCCGTGGCGAAGGTGTTGCGTGAGCGGACCGGGCTGCATTCGCTGGTGACGTGGGGCCCCAAGGAACGCGCGCTCGCAGATGAAGTGTCGCAGGGATCGGCGGGCGCGGCCGCACCGGCGCCGTCGACACCGGTGTCGGATCTGGCCGCGTTGATGCGATCGGCGGCCCTCGTGATCTCCGGAGATACGGGACCATTGCACATTGGTGCCGCCGTTGGGGCGCCGATTGTCGGCTTGTTCGGACCGACGCGTCCCGAGCGCAATGGGCCGTGGGAGCCGAATGACGAAGTCATCTCGCGCGCCGGGACCTGCGTGTGCCATCACAAGCGTCAGTGCCTGCGCGGTGCACCGTGCATCAACGAGATCACCGTTGACGAAGTCGTGGCGGCTGCCGAGCGGCGACTCGGATCGGCCCGGGCACGACTGCACCAGGACCCCGGCGAGGCAGGCAGATGAGATTCCTCGCGCGTTGGCGGGTGTTCCTCGGTTTCATGTTCGCGGCGGTTGCGCTCTACCTGGCGACGCCGGCGCAGACCTCGTTGCTCATCGGCACGTTGGTTTCGGCAACCGGTGAGCTGCTTCGGTTGTGGGCAGCGGGACATCTCGAGAAAAGCAAAGAGGTGACGCGGTCGGGACCGTATCAGTTCACGCGGCACCCGCTATATCTCGGTTCGTCGTTGATCGGCATCGGTTTCGCGATCGCCGCCAATCACCTGGTTGTCGGTGTCATCGTCGTCGCATATCTGTTGCTCACTCTGACGGCGGCGATGCGGAGTGAAGAGGCCCACCTGCGCGAAAAGTTCGGAGATGCGTATGACGCCTACGCACAGAAGCGTGCCGAGCCGATGCAGCGGAGATTCAGCTGGCAGCGGGCGATCTACAACCGCGAGCATCACACCATCGCCGGCCTCGCGGGCGGGTTCGCGATCCTGGCGGCAAAAGTCTACTTGCTGTGATCGATGGGTCGGGACCGGCGCGACGCCGATCCGCCGACGACACCGAGATCAAGAAGAACCGCGACGACCACTACGACGAGGTGGAAGCCCGCCACGGAGCCGCGGCTATTCATCGCCCACGCGTAGGCGAGCGTCGTCAGCGGCATGAAGAAGAAACCGAGCAGAGGCCAGAGGGTGGTCTGAAAGGCGCGGCCGATGTAGTCGCTGAAGATCACGACCAGGATGATCGCGAATCGCGGCGCCGCCAGCGCCAGGCACCCAACGAAGCACGGCATGGCCCGAGTCTACCGGATTCGGGGCAGCATGGTCACAGTCTGGGTGAAGCGACCACGACCGCGCCAGGCATCGGCCGCTGGCCGATCAACGGCTCACGGAGAACGGCACTTAGAGGCTCACGCTGCGAATCGACCTGGACAAGAAAATAAGGACTCGAGCCCAAAGGACGCCTTGGTTGTAGACTGAGCCTGTAAACGCGAGGGCTCGGCTCGCGGCTCATCGTCATGCCTTATGGTCACCGGATTCGAAGCGGTACTCCGTGAAGTGTGGGTCCCGCAAAGTCTGCATCCCGC
>DASVFC010000449.1:0-2883 GCA_036380235.1 Vicinamibacterales bacterium | reverse complement strand
CTGCCCGCCTGCGCTTCTAAAGCGCGCCGAATCGACACGCCGAGCGACGTGCCGCATGAGGCGCAGAATTGCGCACCCGGAGGCGCGAGGGTGCCACATTTCGCGCAAGGTAGAGGGGCAGCGGTCATCGAGTTAAGTGGTTGTTGGCATTATCCTGCAAACGCCAAAAAGTGCCGCATTCTGGCAACGGTCGTGCGGTTTGGGCGATTTCAGCGAGGCTCCGGCCGGGAAGAAGGTAATTGTGGTTCAGGGCCAGGTAAGTTCGATCATGCACGGTATCGGCGTGATCTGCCGGTAGCGGATCAACTTCCGGCAAGCCTCTTCCTGGCGTCGGCGACGAGCGCGCTTTGCTCGTCGCCGCCATCCTTGAAGGCGAGAAACGCCCGGAAGGCTTCGGCGGCGCCGGTGCCGTTGCGCATGTTGGCCCGCGTCACGCCCTGGTAGTAATGCACCGGCGCGATCGTCCGCCACGTCGGCACATCATCGAGGTGCACCGCCGTCGCCTCGCCGCGGCGGCGCAGGCAGGCGTCGAATTCCGAGTCGGCCTCGGCGAAAGCGCCGGCTTCGAGATACGCGCGGCCCAGCAGGTAGCGCGTCTGCCACGCGTCGGCCAGCTTCAGCGATCGCTGCAACGTCGCCACCGCCGAACGCGCATCGCGCGATGCCAGCTGCATCTCGCCTTCCAGCGCCGCCGCGAGCGCCTGCGTTTCCGGCAGCAGCGCCTTGTCCAGCTCATCGACGATCGCCTTGACGCGGGCGGCGTTGCCTGCGGCGATCAGGATGCGGCCGGCTTCATATTTGGTGATCGGATCCGGGCTTGCCGACAGCGCCGCATCCGCAAGCTTGATCGCATCGGGAGTGCGGCCCTGCGCCAACCGCACAGCCGCCAGGGTGGTGCGAGTGCGCGCGGACAGCAACGCCGGCGCCTTCTCGTCCAGAATCGGCTCGAGCGCGGTCGCGGCATCGTTGATGCGGCCGCGAAGCAGCGCGAGGTCGGCTATCCCCTGCGCACTTACCGCGCTGTATCCGGCAATCGACGCCAGCGTCGTGTAGCCGGCATTGGCCTCGTCATATTTGCCCAGCGCTGTCGCGGCCAACGCCTGCGTCACCCAGGCCGGCCCATAGGTCTTGCTCAGCTCGCTGGCCTTCTTGCCGCGCGCCAGCGCGTCCTCGAAGTTTCCCGCATAGAGCGCATAGAGCGCGGCGTTGTTCTGCCGCGGAACGTTGGTCGGCTGTAAGTCCACCGCGCGCGCGACGACCTCCATCGCCTTGCTGAACTGCCGCGTCTGAAAATAGGCAAAACTCAGGTTGGAGAGACCAACGCCATCGGACGGATAGCGCTGCACCAGCGCCTCGTTCTCCTCCACCGCTTTGATCGAATTGTTGGTGAACAGGTAATACTGGCCGCGTGTGCGCAGCTTCTCGCGATCGGTCATGCGATCGATCTTTGCGAGGGCTTCGCTGTAGTACTTCTCGGCTTCTTCGCGGCGGCCCAGATTGCGCGCGGCAGTCGCGGCGCCGGACCAGGCCCGCCCGAAATCAGGATCGAGCCTGGCCGCCTGCAGGTAAACCGGAATGGCCGCGTCCGCCTTGCCGGCGGCGAGCAGTTCCTGCGCCTTCACGTACTCGCGTGCGGCTTCGATGCTAGCCGCGGTAAAAGCATCCGACGCTGCGGGCGCCACGGTGTCGCCCATGGCGCGTCTGACTTGCGCCGCCAGCTCGCCGACCGTTGCCAGCACGTCAGCCTTGCTCGCGGCTTCGTCTTCGAGCGTGTACTTGACGTCGCCATCGGCGCCGGGACCGACCCCTTTGATCGAGATGTGATACCCGGACCCCTTGGGTGCAATCGCGCCAACGATCACCATGCCGAGGTTCTCGCGCATGGCCACCAGGCGCGCCACCGCTTCGTCGAGCTTCGCGCCGGGTTTGATCGCGGCCGCGGCACGCAGCGCGTCGCGCCGGGGATACGCATTCACGAACGATGCGCCCTCGATGCCGAGGCTCAATGCTTGTTCGACCACACCGTCGAACACCGGATCGCCGGTGCGGTTCTCGAAATCACCGATCAACACCGAGATCGGGTCGCGAGCCGCGACGGTGGTTGGCACGCCGCCCCCTGTGCGATTCGAGATGACCCACCCTGCGGTGCCGGCCATTGCAACGATGACGGCGGCCGCCGCCGCGAGCTGCCACGCCGGCCGCGCTTGCACGGTCACGGTCTCGTGCACGTCCGAACGCAGGTGGCCGTCTGGCGTCAGCCGATCCAGCGCGCTGACCAGATCCAGCGTGGTCGCGAATCGCGCGTTCGGTTCGGGCTGCAGGCAGCGCATCACGAGCTGATCGACGGCTTCCGGGATGTTGGGATCGAGAGAACGCGGGCTCGGTGGCGGGTGCGAGATGCGACTAAGCAGCTCCGCCATCGCGTTGTCGCTCGAGACGAGGCGCTGCCGGCCAAGCAGCATGTCGTAGATCATCAGGCCGAACGAATATTGATCGCAGCGTTGATCGACCTTCTTGCCCTGGGCCTGCTCCGGCGCCATGTATTCGAGCGTGCCGATGACCGACCCCGCCGCCGTCTGCGTCGCGCCGCCTTCAACCGACCGCGCGATGCCGAAATCCATGATCAGCGCGTCGCCGGAATTCGGCACCGGCTCGTCGGCGACCCGTTCGATCATGATGTTCTCGGGCTTGAGGTCGCGATGGATCACGCCCTTCTCGTGCGCGGCCGCCAGGCCCTGCGACACCTGTTGCGCGATCTTGATCACGCGCGCCAGCGGCAGCTTGCCCGACGCGCGCATCACCGCGCTCAACGTCTCACCCTCGACGAACGGCATCGTCAGGTACTTGACGCCGTCGATCTCGCCGAGGTCGTGGATGCGGACG
>DASVFC010000448.1:0-2605 GCA_036380235.1 Vicinamibacterales bacterium | reverse complement strand
CAAAGATTTGTTGCTGCACACGTCCGGACTGAGCCACCGCACCTCGGACCTGTATCGTGAACGTCGCATCCGCTCGCGCGGCGAGGCGCTGCCGCAGTTCGTTACCAACATCACGCAGGCACCGCTGCTCGAGGATCCGGGCACGCGCTTTCGCTACAGCGAAGCCACGACCGTGCTCGGCCGCATCGTTGAAGTGGTCTCGGCGCGGCCGTTCGACGCGTTCGTCAACGATCGCATCCTCAAGCCGCTCCGCATGACCGACACGATCTGGTGGGTGGACGGCGAGGCGCAGAAGCGCCTGGTCACCGTCTATCAACGCGCAAAGGACGGCTCCGTCGCGCCATTCGAGATCGAAGAGGTCCCGTTCACGCAGAAGCCGGCGCTCATCGAAGGCGCGGTGGGCCTCGTGTCGACCGCCGCGGATTTCATTCGCTTCGGCCAGATGCTATTGAACCAAGGCACGCTTGACGGCGTCCGCCTGCTTTCTGCGGCCACGGCGGAGTCGATGACCCGGAACGGCCTCACCGACGCGATGGTGCAGGCGCGCGGCGGCGCGGTGGGCTGGGGTCTCGCCAATGTCGATGTCGTGGTCGGCCCCGGTTCGCGCGGCTACCTGACGACGATCGGCGAGTACGGGTGGGACGGATCGGCGGGCACATTCTTCGCGGTTGACCCGTCGCGCGAGCTGGTGGTCACGCTCATGACGCAGAACCTTCCCGCCAACCCGGATGGATTGCGTCAGAAATTCAAAGCCGCAGTCTTGGACTCCATCGTTAACTGAATTGCCCCATCAGCCTGATCGCCTATGACCAAATCTTCTCTCGCGTGTGTGTTAGCTTCCGGGCTTCTCGGATTCGCCGCTCCTTCGATCGCGCAGGATTACGATCCGAACTACCTCGCGACGTTCTCGATCATCGCGCGCGATCCCGCCACCGGAGAGCTCGGCATGGCCGTGCAGTCGAAGGCGTTTGCCGCCGGCAATCGCGCCATGACGATCAAGGGCGGGGTCGCGGTGATCGCGCACCAGGCATCGGCGAACCCGATGTATGGAGCGGTCGGCCTGGAGCTTCTCGCCACGGGCATGAACCCGCAGCAGGCGCTCGATTTCATGCTGCGAGCCGATGAAGGGCGCGATAACCGTCAGGTCGCCATTCTCGACATGCAGGGCAGGACCGCAGCGTGGACCGGACCATCGACCAACGACTGGAAGGGGCACAAGTGCGGTACCAACTACTGCGCGCAAGGCAACATTCTCACCGGTGCGCCGGTGGTGGAGGCGATGGCGAAATCTTTCGAGGCCTCGACCGGCCCGCTTGCCGAGCGGTTGATGGACGCGCTCGACGCGGCGCAAGCTGCCGGCGGTGATGCCCGCGGCATGCAATCCGGCGCGATCGCTATCGTGAGGCCGCTGGCTGGGTCCGGTGGTTTCAGCGACCGCGTGGTCGACGTTCGCGTCGATGATCACCGCACGCCGCTCGCCGAGCTGCGGCGGTTGTTGAAGATGGTGCGCTCCGGACAGCTGATTCAAGATGCCAATCGCAAGGTAACGGAGAACAACCTGGCCGAAGCCACCACGATCGCGCAGCGCGCCGTCGACATGTCGCCGGAGAACGACAATGCGTGGGTGGCAATCGCAAACATTTACCTGCGCGCCGGCCGCAAGACGCAGGCACTGGAAGCGATTCGCCGCGCCGTGGAGTTGAACCCCGGTAACAAGCGTCAGTTGCCGCGCAACAGCAACTTCCAGTCGCTCGCGTCTGACGCCGCGTTCCTCGCCATCGTCAAATGACGCCGGGCCCGGGCACCCGTCGCTTCGCGTGCGCGTTGTTGTGCAGCGCGCTGCCGTTCTTCGAAATCCACGGTCAGCGCCCTACGTGTCCGCCACAGAACTGGTCGCTGGCGCAACTGGAGGCATTGAAGCGCGAGGGATTCAAGCTGTCGGAGCCCGCTGAGCGCCACGAGCTGGCGCGCGCGTTGCCGGCGTGTCTCGGTCACCCCAATCCCGCGGTGCGTGACGGCATTGCGTTCGAGGCCCTGTCGGCGTGGATGCGCGCTGCACAACTCGATCACACCACGTTGCAGGCGGTGCGCAGCGATCTCCTGCAGATGATTGCGCAGCCAGACAAGGACGGATTCGCGGCGCCGTTTGCCGCGCTGGTGTTGGCGGAAGTGGCGCGAACCGATCGCGTGGCCGCCTGGATGTCCACGCCGCAGCGCAGTGAAGTGGTGGGTGCCGCGGCCACGTATCTCCGCAGCATCAAGGACTATCGCGCCTTCGACGACAAGGAAGGGTTTCGTCATGGCGTGGCCCACGGCGCCGACCTCGCGTTGCAGCTGGTATTGAACCCTGCGACGACCAAGACTGACCTCGATCAATTGCTCGCGGCGGTGGCGTCGCAGGTGTCACCCGCGGCCAATGTCGCCTATTGGGCGGGCGAACCGGATCGGCTCGCGCGACCTGTGGTGTTTGCGGCGCAGCGCAAGCTGCATTTCGACGAGGAATGGCGGATTTACTTCACCAGGATTGCGGATCCAGCGCCCCTGACGACATGGCAGGCGGCGTTCGCCTCGGAATCTGGCATCAAGAAGCGTCATAACGTCCGCG
>DASVFC010000447.1:0-2856 GCA_036380235.1 Vicinamibacterales bacterium | reverse complement strand
CTTCGGGTCGCGGATGATGAACGCGCCGAAGAGGCAGATCGCTGCGCCGATCAGGGACACGGTGGTCACACGCTCGTCACGAACGAGGACGCCGAGGATCAGCGCGACCACCGGGATCAGGAATGCGGTCGCCGAGGCCTTCGTCGCACCGAGGCGACCGGCGGCGGTGGCGGTGAGGATATTCGCGATCGCGGTACCTCCCGCGCCGAGGCACAACATGGCCAGCGCCGGGCGCCATGACCAGTCGCCGTTGACCATGTCGCGGAGTCCCAGCGGCGCCGTGATGATCAGCGCCACACCGAGCGCGCGCCACATCACCGGCACAGCGCCATTGCGCTGCTGCAATGGACGCGCGATGTTAAGGGCGATGCCGTAGGACAAGAGCGCCGCCATAATCAACCCGACGCCGAACGCGCTGCTGCCGCCGCCCATCGCCGGCAGCGCCATCACCACCGCGCCGCCGAAACCGACCACGAGCCCGATGATGATGCCGCGTTCGGGTAACTGGCTGGCGAGGAGGCTGGCAACCGCCGCTACGAACAGCGGCGTTGCGCCATTCAGCATGCCGGTCAACGCCGACGACACGTGCTGCTCGGCAAACGGGAACATGCTGAGTGGAAACGCCAGCCACAACACGCCGAGCGCCGCTGTTCCTGCCCAATCGGCCCGGGCCACCGGCTTGCGGGCCGATGGGAACAGGGACAACGTCAGAAAGCCGATCGCAATGCGCGTGAACGTGACGCCGTTTGGCGCCACCGCCTCGAGTCCTTCGGCGATGAACAGGAATGACGCGCCCCAGATCACCCCCGGCACCACCAGCAACGCCCAGTCGACAATCGGCCCCTTCATGGCGACCAGCATGCGCCCGGCAATGGTTTAGAACAAGTGAATAATTCTGTAGTATTTAGTTTAGAATTGCTTTTATGTTAAACCTCGATCGCCTGCGCGCGCTGCATGCGGTGTCGGCCCATGGCTCGATTATCGCCGCGGCTGAAACGTTGAACGTCACCACGTCGGCGGTGTCGCAACAACTCGCCAAGCTCGAAGCTGAAACCGGACAGACGCTGCTCGAACGCCACGGCCGTGGCGTCAGGCTGACCGATGCCGCCGCGGCGCTGGTGTCGCGGACCCACCGCGTATTGTCGCTTCTCGAGGAAGCCGAAGCCGAGCTCGAGAGCGCGGATCACGGCGTCGCCGGCCGCATCACGATCGCGGCGTTCGCGACCGCTGCCCGCGGTCTCGCGCCGCAGGCGATCGCGGCATTGCGCAAGAAATACCGGCAGCTGGCGATCACGTTCCACGAGCAGGAACCGGACGAATCAATAACGAATTTGGTGCGGCGCGACGTCGATCTGATCGTGGTGAACGATTGGGAGAACGCGCCCCTGGCGCTGCCGGAAGGGTTGACCAAGGCGCCGTTGTTCGACGACATCGCCGACATCGCGTTGCCGCCGGGTCATCGCTTCGCAAATGCCAGGACGGTGAAGCTCAGCCAGCTGTCGGGCGATGAATGGATCGCGTGGCCGGGCGGATCGATCTGCCACGATTTCCTGATCCACACGTTGCGCAAAGCGGGGCACGAACCGCGCATCACGCACACTGCCGGTGAGTATGCGACGCAGCTGGCCCTCGTGGCGGCGGGGCTTGGCGGCTGCATCCTGCCGCGCCTCGGCCGCGGGCCCATTCCAGCCGGCGTTAGCGTCGTACCGACCGAACCCGCGCTCCGTCGCCACGTCTACGCCGCATGGCGCACGCACACTACGCGCAAGGCTGCGATCAAAGCGGCGGTCGAGGAACTGCAGACGGCTGGCACAGCTTACAGTTCCAATAGTTCCAAGGGTTCCAGAGGTTCCAGGAGTTAGAACTCCGCACCCCAGAACCACCTCTGGAACCTTTGGAACCTCTTGGAACCTCTGGAACCGCGGTGATCGGTTTAGCGTTCGATCCTGATTGAACCGTCGCCGGTGCGGATGCGCAGCACCTTGCCGCCGTCGCCGATCTTCGATCGCAACGTGCGCCGCCGCTCGCGGCTGTCGTCGCGGTTCTCGCCTTCAGCACGGCGGTCGCCGTTGACGTCTTCGATCAGCGGATGCGACGAGCGCACCACGCCGTCGCTGGTTTCGGCGTCGAGCTCACCGTTAAATGCACCCGGCAGCGTCAGCACCACGGTACCGTCGCTGGTGGAGAACTCCCAGTTGTCGGCCATGACCGAATCCGGCTCGATCGTGGCGCGAATCGATCCGTCGCCGGTGTGCGCCTTCACCACCGTGGGTTTGGCGTCGATGCCGATGCTGCCGTCGGTGGTTTCGAGATCGAGTTTGCCGGTCACGTTGTCGAGACGAATCGAGCCGTCGCCGGAACGAATCTGAATATCGCCGCCGAGCCGCGCCCCGACGACGCTGCCGTCGGTGGTGGTGAGGCGCAACGTGCCTTCCACCGCTTCGGCGCGGATCGAACCATCGCCGCTGGTGGCGTTGATGTTGGTATTGCGCGGCACGGTGACGCGAAGGCGCGCGGTCGGCGAAATGTGCATGCCGATGGTAACGCCGCGGAACTCGGTTTGCGACGGGCCGGTCACCTTGACGCTGACCACGCCGTTCTTTTCAGACGATTCCACCTTTATGTTGTCGAGCAGCGCCTGTTCCATGGCGCGGCGTTCGATTTCGACTTCAACTTCCGGTTTGTCCCAGGAGTGAATTTCAATGGCGCCATCGAACGTGTCGAGCACCACCTCGGGCTGGCCGCTGACCTTGAAGGTCAGCGTTTCGCGCGCGGAGAGGCCCTCGGTATTGAGGTTCACTTCGCAACCAGCAACGGCCATCGACGCGGCGAGCATAAGAGCGAAAGGGCGCATAA
>DASVFC010000446.1:0-4250 GCA_036380235.1 Vicinamibacterales bacterium | reverse complement strand
CGTGGCTAAGGGGCGCACGATGCTGTTCGAATTCCTGCGCATCGAGCAGCAGGGCGATCAGATCGTGTATCTCTCGATGCCGAATGGCCGCTCACCGGCCACGCCGTTTCTTTTGAAGGAGATCTCGGGCACGCGCGTCGTGTTCGAAAATCCCAAACACGATTTCCCGCAACGCGTCATCTATTGGAAGGACGGCGCCGATCTCCGAGCGCGCATTGAAGGGACGCTGAACGGAAAGGCGGGGAGCGAGGAGTGGCGGTGGAGTCCTGGCTTGCTGAAATGAAATGAGGGCTCGAGGTTATCCCTCGAGCCCTCAAGCCCTCAGACCCTCAAGCCCTTACTGCTGGCCTCGCCGCTGGCGCGGTTGACCGCGCTTCTCGCGCAGCTCCTTCAGCTTCGCCTGCTGCTCGCTCGTCAGGATCTGCATCGACTCGGCGCGAACTTTCGCGTTGAGGATCGCGAACTCGGCTTCTGCCGCGGCCACTTCCTGGCTCTTGGCGCGAATCCCCGACTCGTTGATCGAATCGGCCTCGATGAGGCTGCGCATGCCCTCGCGCGCGGCGCGCAGCTTTTCACCTGCGGCCTTGAACTCTGACTGCCGCGCTTCGCGGATCTTCCGCAGTTGCGCGCGCTGATCGTCGCTCAAGTCGAGGCCGCGGAATTCGAATCCCGGACCGCCGGGCCCCCTCATTCCGTGCATGCCGCCGCCTGGACCACCGGGTCCCCTGCGGCGCTGCTGTTCCTGCTGTTGCGGCTCTTGCTCGGTGGGTTCCGTCGAAGCGGCAAATGCTGCCGCTCCGCCGGCCAACATCAGAGCTGCCGCCGCGGCAAGGGCTGGCCCGCCGAAGGCCTGGCGAAGGCGGGTCTTGATTCGTGTCGTCATGAAGCGTTCTCCTTGGTAGTCGTTGGCGGCGCGGCGTCTGCGCCGTCCTTGCTTCATGAGACGGGATTATCGTGGCAGGCCTATGGCCGGGGTGTGAAAAAACGATGGCGGCTTACGCGTGCACGAAACCGCAATCGCATGTATGAAACACTAAATTCATTGTGGCCCGAGCGCTGGTGGTTGAAGACGATGCGCATATTCGCGACTTGATCGTGCTGCACCTCGGCCTCGAGGGCATCGAGACCGAAGCCGTCGGCGACGGCCAGGCTGCGCTCGTTCGCGCCGGCGCCAAAGGCTTCGACCTCATCATTCTCGACCTGATGCTCCCCGGCGTCGACGGCATCGCGGTGTGCCGTGCCGTCAGGCGCGAGGGGCCGAACCAGGATGTGCCGATCCTGATGCTGACCGCGCGGCGCGAAGAGAGTGACAAGGTCCTCGGTCTCGAGAGCGGCGCCGACGATTACCTGTCGAAGCCATTCGGGATTCGCGAGCTCGTGGCGCGCGTGCGCGCGTTACTGCGGCGGCCGCGACGATCGCAGCTGCAGGCCGAAGCTGCACCTGCCGGCGAGCGGCCGGTGGAAATTCACGGGCTGCAGATCGATCCGGCGCGGCGGCGCGTGCGCGTGCGTGGCCAGGACGTCGACCTCACCGCGCAGGAGTTCCGCCTTCTGCACGTGCTCGCCAGCCACCCGGGCATCGTCTTCAGCCGCGAAGCGCTGTTGACACGGGTGTGGCCGGATCACACCTTCGTGACCGAGCGCAGCGTCGACTCGCTGGTGAAACGGTTGCGGCGGCGGATCGAAAAGGATCCGGCGGATCCGGAAATCATACTGACCGTGTGGGGCAGCGGCTACAAGTGCGCTGACGTGTGATGGCCACTCGTTCCTTCGCGCGCAGTCTCTACTGGCGCATCGGTCTCGGCTTCATCCTGTTCCTCGCCATCACGCTGGTGCTGCAGGTAGCGCTGTTCATCTACGTGGCCGGCGAAACCGAGGGCGGGATGCCCGAGCGGATGGGACGGGATTTCGCGGAGCTCGTCGCCTCGGATTTCGAATCGGCGCTGGCGCGCGATCCGCAGCTCGATTTGCGCAGCTACGCCGCAGCGCGCATCAAGGAATTTCACCGGCCGGCAGCAATCATCTTTCCTGATGGGACCGCGATCGCGCCAGCCGGTGTCCAGGTGCCGCGCAACCTGCGCTTCCCTGGGCCGTTTCGCCGCCGCGCGCCCGGCATGGGACGCCGCGGTCCGACTCCGGAAGGGATGTCCGATGGTCCGCCACCCTCGCGCACGCCATTCGGATCGCCGCGCCGGCGGCCGGTGATGGCGCCGATCGAACACGATGATCAGCTCGTTGCGGTTGTCTGGGTGCCGCCGCTGACGGGTTTGAGCCGCGTCGCCGCCGAGATCGGGACACCACTTGCGGTAGGCGCGTTGCTGTTGCTGGTTGGCGGAACCGCGCTTGCCGCGCTGGTGATCTTCCGGCCCGCGCAAGCGCGACTGCGTGCGGTCGAAGACGCGGCGCGTCGCTTTGGCGAAGGCGATCTGAGCGCGCGAGCTCCCGAGATCGGCGGCGACGAAGTGGCAGCGGTGGCGGCGGCGTTCAATCGCATGGCGGCGGAACTGTCGGCCCGGCAGGCGCAGCTTCTCGAGGCAGATCGCGCTCGCCGGCAGTTGCTGGCCGATGTGTCGCACGAACTGATGACGCCGCTGACCGCGATTCGCGGCTACGCTGAAACGCTGGCGCTGCCGCAGTTTCAGCCATCGACGAAGGAAGGGCAGCGCGCCGTCAAGGTGATCGAGGAAGAGGGTGAGCGCATCGAGCGCCTGGTGCAGGACCTGCTCGACCTCGCCCGCTTCGAGGCTGGCGGCATCTCGCTCACGCTCGAGAACGTCGACGTCGATGAGATCTTCGAGCGCGCTCTCGAACGCCACGCCGGCGTGGCGCAGGAAAAGGGCGTCGCGATCGAGGTTGCCCCTGACCCGGAAGATATCCGCCTGGCCGCCGATCCCCACCGGCTGGAACAAGTGATCCAGAACCTGGTGTCGAATGCGCTGCGTCATACGCCGCCCGGCGGCACGATCAGGCTCGGCGCCTCGCGCGATGACGCGATGGTGCGGTTAACCGTGACCGACACCGGTGTCGGCATCCCGGAGCAGCACCTGCCGCACGTGTTCGATCGGTTCTACAAGGCGGATCAATCGCGGACCGCGATTGGCCAGCGGGGCCTCGGCGTTGGCGGAGGGTCAGGTCTGGGGTTGTCGATCGTGAAGGCGATCGTCGAGCGTCACGGCGGCACCGTTGCCGTCCGCAGCCGACCCGGTGTGGAGACCGTTTTTGAGGTCCTGCTCCCTTCGCACGGCGGCCCGCAACAGGATCGAGAACACGCCCTGTAAGAGGTCCGTGTGATCGGCCAGCAACTCGAACAGCGCCGCGCGATCGAGGCGCAGCAGGTGTGCATCGCCGTGTGCCGTCACCGCCGCATCGAGCTTGGCGCCGGCCAGCGTTTCGTACATGCCAATCACGTCACCCGGCGTGGCGGTCCCCACCGCGTCCGGCGATTCGACGTTCAACGATCCCGACAACACAATCAGGATCGACGCTTCCGCACCGCGCTCGATCACCGTCTTGCCGCCGGCCACGGTCACCGGCCGCGCGATCGCCGACAGCCGCCACAATTGCGCTGCGGTTGCGTGCGCGAGCAGCGGGCTCGACTGCAGCAGCAGCACGCGGTCGATCGGCTGCAGGTTCTGGTGCGACTTTTCCTTGAGGTCGGCGGGCAGGCTGCCGTGCTGCAGCGGACGGCCAATGTGAAGCCCGCGCGATTCGATCATCATGCGGAAGATGCCTTCGGCGAGCTCGACGTTCTCCGACAGCAGCGCCAGGAACTCGTCGCTGGTGAGCGACAGCGTGATCGACCGTTCCGACGCGACGATCGTGTCGGGCATCGGCGAGCCCTCGATCAGCTGTTCGAAGGCCAACGCCGCCGGCGCGCGCAACTCCTGGCTGCCATCCTCGCCTTTGGCGGTCACCGTGCCGTCGAGCAGGAACTGCACTGTCTGCACTTCGACGCCGCGGTGATAGAGCGTCTGTCCCTTCTCGTATCGCACCTGGCGGCCCAGGCGGGCCAGCCGGAACAGCTCGTGCACGTCGACGAAATCGAATAGCGGGACGTTGCGCAGGCGATCGGCGAGCTCTACCGCGGGCAGCGGTTCCTGCCAGAGTTGCTTGCGCCGATCGGCCACGCGATTGGCGGCCAGCGCCCACGATGCCGCCTCGAACACGTGCTGGTCGCGGACATCGCGATGCTCGAGCACGTGCTCGAGATCACTGGCCAGCGACCACAGTCCCTTTTCCTCCACCAGCAG
>DASVFC010000445.1:0-11447 GCA_036380235.1 Vicinamibacterales bacterium | reverse complement strand
GAGCTCGTGCCGAACCCGTTCTTCGGCGTCGCCGAGGCGGGCCAGTTTGCGACCCGCCAAACCATCGAGCGCGGCCAGCTGTTGCGCCCGTATCCGCAGTTCGGCAACATCCAGATGCTGCAGTCGACCGGCGCGCGATCGCAGTATCACGCCGGCATCATCCAGATCCGCAAGCGCGTGGCCGGGTTGTGGGGCGGCAACTTCAGCTACACCTACAGCCGCTTGAACGACAACCAGTTCGGCGAGAGCAACTACTACACCAGCGCGCCCGGACTGCAGAACAACTACACCGTGATCCCGGGTTCGGCGTACTACAACCCCGATCAGGAATATGGGCGGAGCCTGCTCGATACGCCGCACAAGGTGGTGATCTCGCCGATCATCCAGGTGCCGTTCGGCGACGGCGGCTGGTCGCTCACCAACGTGTTGCTGCGCGGCTGGACGATCACGCCGGTGGTGACGTTCCAGAGCGGCTTCCCGATCGGCGTCAGCCAGAACCTGGCCGGCACCGCGTATCTGCTCGGCGGCACGCCGCGTCCGAACGTTGTTCCCGGCGTCGACTTCCTGGTGCCTGGCGACATCACCGAGCGCATCCGCAACAACACGAGCGATAACCGCTATCTGAACCCGGCCGCGTTCACCGCGGCGGCGTCGAATCAGTTCGGCAACGCACCGCGCACGCTGCCCGGTGTGTATTCGCCGTGGCGCAACAACGTCGACCTCTCGGTGTCGAAGGCGTTCGAAACGGGTAAGGGCACGACGTTGAACGCGCGCGTCGAGGTACTGAACCTCTTCAACCTGGTGCAGTGGGCGGCGCCGGCAAGTGCCGCGTTCGGCAACTCGTCGTTCGGTCAGATCACGAACCAGGCGAACAACATGCGGATGATTCAGTTCACCGCGCGGTTCCAGTTCTGATAGCGGTTTACATCCTCATACTCGGATAGCCGCTTTCCGCGCGCACGTGGGGCCGCACAACCCACGTGCGCGTTTTCCATTTCAGCCGGGTCTGAAGACCCGGCTCCACGTAGCGCGGCACCGAGCTATTGCGCGGTGCAATCGGGCGCCTTGCCGCCGTTATCGCGCAGGTAGCCGACGTAGTACTCGGCATTGGCCTGGACTTGCTTGCGCACCTGTTCGTCAGCGCGAATCAGCGGACCGAGGCCATCGACCCAACCCTTCCCGCACGCAGCAGCGGGGCTGTCCGTACGCGTGCAGTCGACGAAGGCGCCGAACGCCTGCCTATACGTGTCGAAGTCGCCACGAGTCATTGGCCGGCCGTGCCCGGGAATCGCAGTCTCGAACGGCGTTGCCCATACCTCGTCCAGCGTGGCGCGCCAGCGCGTCGGGCAAGCGGTTTCAAAATATGGAACCGGCAATGTGATGAGGTCGCCGATCACCGCGATCTTCGTCGCGGTGTCGAAGAGCCACACATCGGCGTCGCTCACCGCGCGATCCGTGACGCGCACGTCCAGCGCCCGGCCGGCGAGTTGCATCGGCCCCGACTTGCTCACTGCGACGTCCGGCCGCAATTCACTGCTTGCTTCCATCGTGGTCACGAAGATCTGGATCTCTTCCTTGCGAACGGGATCGGCAGTGGAGGGCAGCATCTTCTTCGCGCCTTCGAGGTTGCGGGCGAGGAAGCCGCCGGGCGCGATCACTTTATCGATCGCCGTGGTGGTGTAGAGGCGTGCCTTCGGATGCGCGGCCTTGATGCGACCGTTGCCGCTGGCGTGGTCGAGATGCCAGTGCGTGTTGACGATGGCGACGATCGGTCGCTTGCGCTCGCGTGCGAACGCCAGGATGGCATCGCTTTGGCTCTGATGGCGGCCGGTATCGATCACGATCAGTCCGTCAGGGGCATCGATGATGACGGTGTTGCCGTCTGGCCCGCGGCCGGGCATCGGCACCGGGCGAATCAGAAAAGTACCTGGTGCAATTTCGACCGCGGGTTCCGGCGGAATGAGGGCGAGGGGGGCTGACGCGGCCTGTACGAAGAACGCGAGCAGCAACGACAACAGTGACATTGGCGACTCCATTGAGCCGCATTTTCCCACGGCACCCCGGCACCGTCGGGCCGCTCATCACGCGTCTGAAACCACCCGTCACAGGTTTCGAACTGTCGGTGCACGTAATCGCGATTACTTCGCCACCCGTACCCCGCTTCCGGGCATGAGCACCGCCAGCACAATTCGATTCATCACTGCCTACTGAAGGTAACGCGCGTAACGGATCGAAATCGGCTCACCGCGCATAGAATCGGCCCATGTTGCTGTTACGCCTCGCCGTCCTGCTGCTCGCGATTGCCGCGGTCGTCGAAGCTCAGCAGCCCGCTGCCAACCGTCCCAATCTCGAAGGCATCTGGAATTCGGCGACGGCAACGCCGCTGGAGCGGCCCGCGCACCTCAAGGACAAACCGTTCTTCACGAAGCAGGAAGCGGCGGAATTCGAAGCCGAGATCGCGCGCCGCAACGAAGAGCCGCCGCCCGGCGCGAAGCGGACCGGAACGGGAACTTACAACACGTTCTATCGAGAGTTCGGAACCACCGTCGTCAAGACGCTGCGCACGTCGATCATCACCGAGCCGGCTGACGGCCGCATACCCGCGCTGACGCCGGCCGCCGCGGCGACCAAACGCCTGCGCCTCGAAGCGCTGAAGAAGTTCGAGAACCCGGAAGATCTCGGGCTTCAGGATCAGTGCATCACGTTTCTTACCGCCGGCCCGCCGATGTTGCCGTACTCCTACAACAGCAACTACCAGATCGTGCAAACGGAGAAGGCGATCGTGATCCATGCCGAGATGATTCACGAAGCGCGCATCATTCACCTGGATCGCACGACGCACCTGCCGCCGGCGCTGCGATCGTTTATCGGCGATTCGATCGGCCGCTGGGAAGCCGACACGCTGGTTGTCGATACGACAAATTTCAACGACGGCGGCGGCTTCTATGGCGATGCCGGTGGCAACTTCGGCTGGGATCGCCACCTGCACGTGATCGAGCGGCTGCGTCTGCTCGATCCGGACACGCTGCTCTATCAATTCGAAATCGATAACCCGACGGCCTTCACGCGCCCGTGGAAGGGCGAGCTGACGATGTCGCGAGCCGATGGAAACATCTACGAGTTCGCCTGTCACGAGGGCAATTACGCGCTGACCAACATGCTGCGGGGATTTCGCGCCACCGAACGCAAGCCGTGATCTTTTGAACTTTCACGTGACGTCGGGATCGCAGTAGTATTCCAGCGGACTTAGCGCCGTCGCCCGCGGATCGACCTGCGGCCTCTACGTCACGGAGTTGTTCATGCCAACCATGCAGTTATTGCGATCTCTGTCCCTTGCTGTTCTCGTCGCTGCCACAGCTGGATTCTTCACCGGTGATATTTCGGCGAGTGTCGCCGAGCAGCGTAATCAGCGGCCGCTCGCCGGCGACCTCAACCCGCGCACGCGTCTCGACCGTTGCGCCACCAAGTCCGTGGCCGAAGATCAGGCGGCACTGCTCGAGCAGATCCTCAACTCACCGAAGGCCGACAGCGGCGGCCTGGTCGTGGTGCCTGTTTACTGGCACGTCATCACGACGACCACGGGGGCTGGCGACGTCAGCGCGCTCGTTCCCGCGCAGATGAAGGTCCTCAACGACGCGTACGCCGGCAGCAACTTCGCCTTCGAACTCAGGGGCGTGCAGGTGACCAAGAACAATGCGTGGTACTACTCCGCGATTCAATCGCCCGAAGAGATGGAGATGAAGAACACGCTGCGCAGGGGTGGACCGGAGACGCTGAACATCTACACCACGAACGGCGACGTGTATCTCGGCTGGGCGACCCCGGCGTTCTACTACAAATTCTTCCCGAAGTACGACGGCGTGGTGGTGTGGTGGGCAACGCTGCCCGGCACCGGCCTGTCGGGAGCCGACCCGAACGAGCCAGACGGTATCCTGACTTACGATCAGGGCGACACCGGCACCCATGAAGTCGGTCACTGGCTGGGCCTCGATCACACCTTCGGTTCCGCGAACGGCTGCACGCAGCCCGGCGACAAGATCGGCGACACCCCGACCGAAGCCATCCCGCAGTTCTATTGCGCGCCACGCAACAGCTGCACCGGCGCGAACTTCCCCGGCGACGACCCGATTACCAACTTCATGGACTACGTCGACGACGTCTGCATGGATAACTTCACGGCCAACCAGGAAAAACGGATGCGCAAGGACTGGCATTCGTTCCGCGCCAAGAAAGAACGCACGAAGTAGCAACGGCTGCTTATGGGCGGGGCAGTGCGATAGGCTATTAGGCCATGCGCATTGCCCTGCTCTCGCTTCTTGCCGTCACGTTGACGGCCACTCCGGCCGTGGCGCAACCTCCCGCGCAACCGGCGGCCCCGCTGCCTCCGGGACAGACCAACGATCCTTTCCCCGCACCGATTCCCGAGCGCGAGAGCGCGATTCGCATCAACGCCCGCGAGTTCGCCACGCTGCCCGACATCGATGGCGTCGCGGCGAGGATGATGAACCTCGAGGACGAGCCGGGCACCAAACGGATTTTTGTCAACGACATGCGCGGTCCGATTTACAGCCTCAGCTACGACGGTGCCACGGTGCGCGTCTACGTCGACACCAACGATCCGAAGTGGGGCCATCCTGTGCAGTCGCAAGGCCGCGAGCGCGGGTTCCAGAGCTTTGCGTTCCATCCGCAGTTCTCGCAGCCCGGCACGCCAGGCTTCGGCAAGTTCTACACCTACACCGACACGTCGAACATGACGCCGGCGCCCGACTTCACCACCACCGGTGAGAAGCCGACGCACGATACCGTGTTGCTCGAGTGGACGGCCAAGACGCCAGGCGCTGCTGCCTACGACGGCGGCGCGCCGCGCGAGTTGATGCGTTGGCGCCAGCCGTTTGCCAATCACAACGGCGGTCACATCACGTTCAACACCGTGGCCAGGTCGGGCAGCCCGGAGTTCGGATTGTTGTATATCGGTGCCGCCGACGGCGGCAGCGGCGGCGATCCGCTGAACCTGTCGCAGAACATGGCCTCCGGCTTCGGCAAGATCTTCCGGATCGACCCGCTCGGTAATAACAGTCGCAACAAGAAGTACGGCGTCCCGGCCAGCAATCCGTTCGTGACAATGAAGGATGCGTTACCGGAGATTTACGCCGTGGGCGTGCGCAATCCGCAACGCCTGGCCTGGGATCCCAGGAACGGCAACATGTTCGTCGCCGACATCGGCCAGAACATCGTCGAAGAAGTAAGCCCGGTTACCGCCGGCGCCAACCTCGGTTGGAATGCGTGGGAGGGCAGCTATCGCTTCATCAGCCGCCAGGCGGTAAGCAGTGAAAAGCCGCGAAGCGATCCCGCGATGACCTATCCGGTGGCGGAATGGGGACAGATCGATCCGTTGATGCAGAATCAATCGGCGGCTGCTGGACTGATGGTGTATCGCGGCAAGGAGATTCCGCAGCTCTCGAACCTGTTGTTGTTTTCAGACAACCCGAGCGGTGAGTTCTTCTACGTCAGTGCCGACAAGCTGCCGGCCGGCGGGCAGGACGCCATCCGGCGCGTGGTGTTCGGTACCGAGGGCGACTTCAAGACCTTTCTGCAGTTGATTCAGGCGAAGAACCAGCAGCAGGGGAAGAAACCTGCCACCCGCGCCGACCTGCGTATCATCGGCGGGCCGGCGAACCAGATCTTTCTGTTGAACAAGGGCGACGGCGTCATTCGCGTGGTCACCCCGTAAGTCGATGGCATCGGGTCCGTTCGAGCACCTTTTCGATATCAGCCCGTTTCCTGCCGTCATCAGCCGGTTGCGCGATCATTCCGTGGTCGCGATCAACAAGCGCACGTCGGAGATGTTCGGCGTAACACACGAGCAGGCAATCGGCCTGACGACCACCGACTATTACCACGACCTCTCGCATCGCGATCGCCTGCGTGGGCCGCTCGAAGCACAGGGCCGTGCCGACGACGTGCTGCTGCATTTGAAACGGCACAACGGCGGTACCTTCTGGGCGCGGGCGTCAGCGCGGTTAATCACATGGGAGGGCGAGCCGGCAGTCCTCACCGTCTTCGAGGACATCGACGAAGAGCTCAAGGCACAGCGGGTGCTGCAAGCGAGCGAACGACGCCTCGCAGCGCAAAGCCGGGCGCTGACCGAATTGACCGCCGCACACGCGAGCCCGGACGATACCTTCGATCAACGGCTGCAACGGATCCTCGAAATGGCCGCGGATACCCTGTACGCCGAGCGCGTCAGCATGTGGCGCTTCGACGCCGCTCACGAGGGTATCGAGTGCGTCGGCTTGTTCCAGCGTGCCGACCGCCGCGTCGAAACCGGTGCGCGCCTCGGCCGCGCCGCGGCGCCGGAGTATTTCGCCGCGCTCGAACGTGAGCGCGTGGTGGCGGCGCATGACGCCTGCCACGATCATCGTACCCGCGAGTTTGCCGCGTCCTATCTCGACCCGCACGGCATTACCTCGATGCTCGACGTGCCGCTGCGCGACGCCGACGCGGTGAACGGCGTGTTTTGTGTCGAACACGTCGGCCCGCCGCGCACGTGGACCGTCGACGAGCAGAACTTCGCGGTGTCGACCGCCAATCTGATCGCGGTGGCCGTGGCGGACGAGCAGCGCCGCCAGGCACTGCGGCAGGTGGCGGCCAGCGATGCGCGCGCGCACATGATCCTCGACACCGCTCACGATGCGTTCATCGGCATGGATGCCAGGGGCAACATCGTGCAGTGGAATGCGCAGGCGGAGCAGACGTTCGGATGGACCAAGTCGGAAGCCATCGGCCGCAACCTCGCCGAAACGATCATCCCGCCTGCCTTTCGCGAAGCGCACAACCGCGGCATGGACAGGTTCCTTGCCACTGGCGAGGCGCCGGTGGTCAATCGCCGCCTGGAGCTCCGCGGCCTGCATCGCCGTGGTCATGAGTTCCCGCTCGAAATCACGATTACGTCGCCGATGCGGCGGGATGACACCTACTTCTTCGGCGCCTTTCTCCGCGATATTTCCGATCGCATCGAGCGAGACGAGCTGCTGCGGCGCGCCAAGGAAGCGGCGGAAGCGGCAACCAGGGCGAAGAGCGAGTTCCTCGCCAACATGAGCCACGAGCTGCGCACACCGCTCAACGGCGTCATCGGCTACTCGCAGCTGCTGCAACGCGATCGCGGCATGAACGCCGGCCAGCGCGAGGCGCTCGATGCCATCGCCAAGTGCGGCGCGCATTTGCTCGATCTGATCAACGACGTGCTCGACTTGTCGAAGATCGAAGCGGGCCGCATCGATATCGAGCAGACCGCTACCGATCTGCGGCAGTTGACCACCGACCTGCATCACGTGGTGGCCGACACCGCCCGGCGCAAAGGCCTGTTCCTCAGCATGACCATTGCGCCAAACGTGCCGCGCCGCGTTGCGGCGGATGGCCGTCACCTGCGGCAGGTGCTGCTCAACCTGCTCGGCAACGCCATCAAGTTCACCTCATCCGGCGAAGTCCGTCTCGACATCTCGATTGATGACGACGATCGGCTGGCATTTGCGGTTAGCGACACGGGCATCGGCGTCGATGCCGACGAGCTCGCCGAGATATTCGAGGCGTTCACGCAAACCAAGAGCGGCGCCGCGGCCGGCGGCACCGGTTTGGGACTGACGATCAGCCGCCATCTGCTGAATGCGATGGGCGCCGAACTGAATGTCGAGAGCATGGTGGGCGAAGGCAGCCGGTTTTACTTCTCGCTGCCGCTGGTGGCACTCCCGGACGATCCGTCGGCGGTTGCGGTCGATACCGATCAGCCCTCGCTGTATGCGCGGCTCGCGCCCGGCCAGGATGTGACCGCCCTGGTCGTGGACGACAGCACCGTCAGCCGGCGCATCCTTGCCAGCTTGCTTGAAAGCGCCGGCCTGCAAGTGATCACCGCCACCGGCGGCATCGAGGGTATCGAACTGGCGCGGACGCACCGGCCCGACGTCATCTTCATCGACGTCAAGATGCCCGACCTTGACGGCTTCACCGCGACGCGGCGGCTGGCCGCGGATCCGGCGACGTCGGCGATTCCCGTCATCGCGGTAACCGCGAGCGCGTTCGGCAACACGCGCGAAGCGGCCGAGGCGGCGGGATGTGTGGCTTATTTGCCGAAGCCGGTGCGCGCCGAAGGGCTGTTTGCGGCGCTGCAAACGCACCTGGGCGTCCAGTTCGTGTGGGGAGCTGAAGATGAGGGCAGGGACGAGCCCGCGATTGGCGCCGCTCCGAAACATGGCGCGCTCGCGGCACGCCTGCGTGAAGCTGTCGCGATCGGCGCGGTTACCGATCTCCATTCGATCGCCAACGAACTGGCATCCGGAGACGAAGCGGATGCGGCGATAGGTCGGCGACTGGCGCGGCTGGCGAGCGATTTCGACTTCGCCGGCGTCACCGAGCTCGCCAACGCGCTCGATGCGAACCAGGTGCGGAGCCATGTCGATTGAGGTGACGCGCGAGATGGCGGTCGCGCCGCCGTCGACCATTCTGGCCGTCGACGACAGCGCGACGAATCTGCAGGTGCTGGTGCGGACGCTGAGTGGCAGCGGTCATCGCATCCTGGCCGCGCGCGATGGTGCCACCGCGCTCGACATCGCCCGTAAGGCGCATCCCGATCTGGTACTGCTCGACGTGATGATGCCCGGCCTCGATGGCTTCGAGGTATGCCGGCGCCTGAAGGGGTCGGCCGACACGCGCGAGATGGTGGTGATCTTTCTGTCGGCGCGCGGCGAGGTCACGGACAAGGTCGCCGGGCTCGAGCTTGGCGCGATCGACTACATCACCAAGCCGATCCAGGCCGAAGAAGTACTCGCTCGCGTGTCGGTGCACCTGTCGCGCCTGCATCTCGAGCGTGCCTTGCGGCAAAGCCGCGATCGGCTCGACAAGGAATTGGCGAGCGCCGCGCGCATGCAGCGCCTGTTGCTGCCGATGCAGGTGCCCGACCATCCGGTGGTTCGCTTTGGCACCTATTACCAGACCAGCCGGCACGCCGGCGGCGACTACTACGATGTGTTGTCGCTGGGTGACGATCGATTCGGCATCCTCGTGGTCGATGTCTCGGGCCATGGCGCGCCGGCCGCCATCGTCATGGCGATGATTCGCGCGGTCGTGCACGCCTATCCGGGCGTGGCCGATGATCCGCCGGCGTTGCTGCATTACATCAACCGGCATTTTCAGTTTCTCTGGGAGACGCCGATGTATGCCACGGCCTTGTATGCGGTGCTTGATGCGCAGCGGCGAACGTTGCGCGTGTCGTCGGCCGGGCATCCGCCGCCGCTGCTGCGGCGCGATCAGCAGGCGGCGCCGCTGCCGGTTGAAACCGCGATGTGCGTGTTATGGAACGAGCTTGGCGCGGTGCCGTGCGTAGAGCACCAGCTTGCGCCGGCAGACGTGATTGCATTTTATACCGACGGCATCACCGACCGGCAGGCCGCCGGCGGCGCGATGTTCGATCTCGATCGGCTGCGCGACGCGCTGACGCGCACCACCGCCCGCATGCCCGCGGACATCGTCACCGCGATCGTCGACGAGCTCGACGGGTTTGCCGGAGGCGAGGAGCCCGACGACGATCAGACGTTGCTGGTCATCGGGCTCGATTGATGCGCGCTACCGGATGACGAGGCGATCGCGAACGCTGGTGACCCCGGCGGTGTCGCGCGCCAGCTGCAGCGCCTTGTCGCGTTCGGCGACCGAGTTGACCGTGCCCGACAAGGTGACTTCGCCGCCGTTGGTGTCGACGTCGATGTTGAGGGCCTTGACGGTATCGTCGAGCGCCATCTTGGATTTGATTTTCGCCGTGAGCGAGCCCGCGGTGAGGACCTGCTGAGCTTGCGCCGCGCCAGTGGCAACCGCTTCACCAACCTTGGCACCGGCTTCACGCGCCTTCTGCGTGTCGACCGCAGGGATAGTCGGCTCGGCGGACACAGGCGTTTCGACGCCGTGGTCCGCGAGCCGATAGCCGAAGAAAAACGCCGCGCCGGCGGCAAGCACCACGACCACCAGCACGAGCTTGAGCAATGCGCGAATCATGCTTCAACTCCTTCATCGAAGGCCGAAGCATTGACCGTGCCAGCTAGAGTGCGCCGGCCATCCACGCCGAGGCCGTAAACTTCATGTCACGGTGGTTATTGCGGTCTGGTGGGTCGCGTGCTTGCTATGGAGCGCCGGCTGGCTGTTTCTGAAGGTGGGACTTGGCGACCTGCCGCCGATCACGTTTGCGTCGTTGCGGCTCGCATTGGCGCTCGGCATCCTCGCGGCGATCGTGACGATGCGCGGCGAATGGCGCGCGTTGAAGGCCGCAGATGTGCCTGCGATTGGCATCAGCGGGTTGCTCCTGCTCGGCGTCAATTACGCGCTCACGTTCTGGGGCGCACAGTATCTGCCGTCAGCATTGACGTCTGTGCTTCAGGCGACGTCGCCGGTTTTCGGCTTCGTCATCGGCACAGCGACGGGTGCTGAACGCTGGTCCTTCGTCCGTGCGATCGCGCTGCCTGTGGGCATCGTTGGTGTGGCGTTAATCTCGCGCGGCGAGTCTGGCGTGGGAGGATTTGGCGGGACGGCTAGCGCGGCCGTAGTTGGCGGCGCGGTGTGCGCGGCGATCGCCTACGCGATCGCCAAGAATCGGGCCGCGCATCTCCCGCCCACGGTCATGGTAGCGGCGCAAACATTATTCGCGCTCGTGCCGTTGTTCACGCTTGCGTTGATCGTCGAAGGCAATCCTTTTCGTCTGCGATGGACACCGGCGGCGGTCGCCTCGTTGCTGTATCTCGGAATTGCCAGTTCGGTGGTGGCGTTCTGGCTCAACTACTGGCTGCTGAAGCGGGTGTCTGCCACCATGGTGCTGTCAATGGCGCTGGTGCAGCCATTAATCGCCGCGCTTCTGGGCGCGGTAGTGTTGGGCGAGCGTTTTGGTGCGCTCGCCGCGGTCGGCGGCGCGTGCATCCTGCTAAGCGCACTCATGATCCTGCGCGAGCGCGCGGCGGTATAATCCGCTCCGCTACTTTTCCCGGAGGCTGCATGTTCGTCTCGCCTGCGTCACGACTCCTCGCCGTTGCCGTTCTCGTCGGTCTGGCAACCGGTTCTCTTTCGTTGCAAGCGCAAACCGGCGCGCGGCGGCCGATGACGTTCCTCGACATGCAACACATGAAGCAGGTGACGTCGCCGACCCCGAGCCCCGATCGCCGCTGGATGCTGTATGCGTTGTCGACGCCGGACTGGAAGGAGGCGACGCGATCCACGGACCTCTATCTGGTGTCGATGCAGACTGGCGTGTCGTCGACGCGTCAGCTCACCTTCACGAAAGACAAGAATGAAACCGCTCCGCAATGGGCGGCGGATGGATCGCACTTCTTCTTTCTGTCCAATCGCGAAGCACCGGAGAGCGCGCGGATGCGAAACCAGGTCTACGTGATGCGCCCCGACGGGGGTGAGGCGCGTCG
>DASVFC010000444.1:0-3688 GCA_036380235.1 Vicinamibacterales bacterium | reverse complement strand
TGCAACGAGTGCGACGAGTGCGACGGGTGCGACGGGTGCGACGGGTGCACCGAGCTCACCGGGTGCTGCGGGTGCGGGAAACACGTCGGCACCCGGTGTCCCTGCTGCACCCGGTGCACCCGGTGCACCCGGTGCACCCGTGGCACTCGCTGCACCTGGTGCACCCGGTGCACCCGTTGCACCCGGCGCACCCGCCGGTCCCACCATGACCGTCGGCGACGTGAACGCCCGCGAGATCGTCGTCGAAACCTCAAAAGTTCGCGCGGTGTTCTCCAATCGCGGCGGCACGATTCTGCATTGGGTGTTGAAGGAGTTCCGCAACGATGCCGGCGAGCCGCTCGATCTCGTGCCCGGCGGCGCAGGTGACAACACCGTCAAGCCGTTCACGCTGAACGTGGACGATCAAGCCGTTGCCGGGCGGATCAACAGCGCGCTGTATCGCGTCACCGTCAACGGCAACGCCGTGACCGATCGAGTGGATGTGACCGCGTCGCCGCAGACGATCGTGTTCGAGGCGGCGGCGTCGGACGGCTTCACGGTTCGCAAGACGTTTTCGCTCGAGCCGACCAGCTATGTGATTGGCTTCAGCGCCAGCGTCCAGGCCGGCGGTCAAACCCTGAACCCGGTGATCCAGTGGGGCCCCGGTCTCGGCGACGACATTGCGCGGACGCCGCCGGCGTCGTTCTTTTCACCGGCCTACACGCTGCCGGCGCAGGCGATCGCGTATCGCGACGGCGACGTCGAGCGTATGGATCCCGCGGCGAGCGGGGCGCTAGAAGGTCCCTTCAGGTACGCCGGCGTGGACGACCATTACTTCTCGGCGATTCTGCTCAACGACGTCGACGGTAGAAACGTCCGGATCGAATACCAGCCGCAGCACGTGCCGATGGCCACCGACCCGGCGATCCTCGGCAAGTACGTCACCTACTCAGTGCGGTTCCAGACACCGCCAGAGTCGATGCGATTCTTTTACGGGCCGAAGGTGTTCGAAGATTTGCGCGCGATCGATCCCGAGCTGACGCGCGCGATCAACTTCGGCATGTTCTCGTGGCTGGCGGTGCCGCTGCTCGGCGCGCTGAAATGGGTGCAAGGATTCGTCGGCAACTGGGGATGGTCAATTGTCGTGCTGACGATCCTCATCAACCTGGCGATGTGGCCGCTCAGGCACAAGAGCGTGGTCTCGATGCGCAAGATGCAGGAGATCCAGCCGCAGATGAAGGCGATCCAGGAGCGCTACGCGAAGTACAAGATCACCGACCCCGAACGCCAGAAGATGAACACCGAGGTGATGGAGCTCTACAAGGCGAAGGGCGTCAACCCGGCAAGCGGCTGCGTGCCGATGCTGCTGACGCTGCCGTTCCTGATCGCGTTCTACTCGATGTTGCAGATGGCGATCGAGATCCGCGGCGCGAACTTCGTCGCCTGGATCACCAACCTCTCGGCGCCGGATCCCTATTTCATCCTGCCAATCGCGATGGGCGCGGTCCAGTTCTGGCAGACGAAGATACAGCCCGCGACCGCCGATCCGACGCAGCAGCGGATCATGATGATCATGCCGCTGATGTTTGCGGCGATGTCGTTCTCGTTCCCCAGCGGCCTGGTGCTGTACTGGCTTGTGAGCACGCTGTTTACGATTGTCCAGCAGTATGCGACCACCGCTCTCATTGGACCGCCGCCGGTGAGGCCCGCGAAGGCGTAACGCTTAGGACCGCAGGCTCGGGACTTGGGACGGACTTGAGTAGAATTCCTCCCGAGCCCCCGAACCAACAACCCGGAAGTGATTAGAGATCGAAGCCAGGACCCAGGACCCATGCCGACAGCAGACATCACCGAGTTCGTGCAGAAGATCGTAGACACGATGGACCTCGATCTCGAGGCCAGCGCCGAGGAGATGCCTGACGGCGTCCGCATCAACCTGCAGGGCGAGGACGGCAACGTGCTGATCCGCCGCCAGGGCGAGGCACTCGCCGCGCTACAGCACATCGTGGCCGCGGTCTATCGCCATGAAGCCACCGAAGGGCGCCGCCTGGTGGTTGACTGCATGGGTTATCGCAAGGGCAAGGACGACGAGTTGCGACAGATGGCGCTGTTCCTCGGCGGCAAGGCCAAAGACACCGGCCTGGCGCAGGAGATCGGCCCCCTCAACCCCTACGAACGCCGCATCGTCCATCTCGCGGTCGCTGAACTCGACTCCGTAACGTCCGAGAGCATCGGCGATGCCTTTGAAAAGACGGTCATCATCTCGGTGAAGTAACTGTTTTCAACGGCAGATACCATTGTTGCGATCGCCACACCGCCCGGCCGCGGCGGGATCGGTGTGGTGCGCATCAGCGGTCCTGATGCCGAACGCATCGCCCGCGTCCTCGCCGCCCGCGACAAACCCTTCACCCCCCGCCGCGCCACCTTCTCAGGGATGATGGGGGTCGTACCCCGAAATCTTCCCTCCGAAAGGGCTGATGGGGGCCGCACCGATGTTCGCGATCGTACTGTTGTCACTTTCTTCCAATCGCCGCATTCGTATACCGGCGAAGACGTCGTAGAAATTTCGGCGCACGGAAGCCCGGTTGTCCTCAATGCGATCGTGAGGGCAGTGGTCGCTGGCGGCGCGAGGCTCGCCGAGCCGGGCGAATTCACGCTGCGCGCGTTTCTCAACAACAAGATCGATCTCGTCCAGGCTGAGGCTGTCGCCGATTTGATCGATGCGGTCACGCCCCTTCAGGCGCGCGCGGCCTACGATCAGCTTGAAGGAACGCTGACCAAAACCATCGGCCAGATCGATCAGGAACTGTTCGACGTGATCGCCAGGCTCGAGGCCTCGCTCGACTTCCCAGACGAGGGTTATCACTTCGTCGAGCCGACAGAAGCGGGGAAGGCAATCGCGGCAATCGTCGCACGCATCAACGCGCTGCTCGACCAGTCGGCACGCGGGCGATTGATCCGCGAAGGTGCCCAAGTCGCGATCGTTGGTGCCCCTAACGTCGGCAAGTCGAGCCTGTTCAACGCGCTCCTCAATGCGAACCGAGCGATCGTCACGGCGATCCCTGGCACGACCCGCGATCTACTCACCGAGCGGGCAGACATTGGCGGTCTGTCAGTGGCCTTGATCGATACAGCTGGTGTTCGAGATACCTCCGATGTCGTGGAACAGGAAGGCGTGGCGCGCGCGCTCGACACGTTGCGCGTCGCTGATCTGGTGATCATCGTCCTTGATCGATCGCGGCCGATGTCCGATGAGGACCGTGACATCCTGGACGCAACCGCGCGTCAGACGCGCATCGTGGTGCAAAACAAATGTGACTTGCCGCCTGCGGGTGGCCACGTCCGCGGTCTGGAGGTTTCCGCCGCCAGCGGCGCAGGCGTCGATCAGCTGATCGAAGCGATGGCGACCACCTTGACGACGACGGAGAATTTTCGCGACCAACCGCAGATTACGAATACGCGGCATGCGATCTTGCTGGAGCGAGCGAAAGCGTCGCTGGAACGGGCCGGCTCGGCGCTCGAGAGCAAGGTGTCTGAAGAGTTCCCGCTGCTCGACCTCCAGGAAGCCGCGCAGGCCTTGCAGGAGATCACAGGCCAGAAAACCTCGGACGACCTTCTCCACCATATCTTCGCCCGCTTCTGTATTGGAAAGTAGCCTCCGCGCACGGGAGTAACAGGGCGCGGCGCGTCGCGACCGCAGACAGGTTCG
>DASVFC010000443.1:0-4552 GCA_036380235.1 Vicinamibacterales bacterium | reverse complement strand
GCGCGCGTGCTGTAGGTCACCACCACTTCGAGCGGCTTTCCTTCACGCGTCAACAGGCGGCCGTTGCCGGTAAATCCCTCGGAGGCTACCGGCACCTCGATCCGCAATCTCTCGGTTCTGCGGAAGCGTGGATCCGCGGTCGGAATGTAGGCCAGGCCCGTGCTTGGTCCGCGTCGTAAAGCCAGCGCGCCCGTGCCAACCGTGACGTTCTCGGCGGGCACGGTCGCGAACGTCGTTACCTGGATCGGCAGCCTGCCGTTGCGCGCCGTCAACTCGGCACGAACGGAATATCGTCCTGCCGAGAGCGGTGATTCGGTGCCGTCGATCCGGATGCTGCGTTGCCCCGGCTCGATGGGCACCGTGAGCGTTTGCGACGCCGCTGCCGACGACACGCCCGGCGTGCGCTCGGGCTCAAACGTAATCTTCACCGTGCCGCCGCTCAACCACTCCGGCTGCTTCGCCGTCGCCGGGTCGAGCTCGATGACGGCGCGAATGGTGCCCGGCGCTCCTGCCGCCTGCATGCGCACCGGCATGTTGCCGCGGGCTGGAGCGAGCGCATCGAGCGCGCGCGTCACGGTGGGCGGCGGAACGTTCTTGCCGCTGGCGGAGCTGATCGCCGCACCTGCGGCACGTGCCTCCGCTTCGGTGGGCGCGAGGTAACCGGGCCGCGCCCGCACGTTCAACCCATCGCGCTTCACCGCGACGCGGATGCGCCGGAATCGTCCATCCAGCTTCTGGTTGGTGGAGTAATAGCTCAGGAGGTAGTACGAACCCACGTCGGCGAAGATCTTCTGCATCCCGCCGGTGACGTTGCCGGTGTTGAGCACTGCGTGGCCGTCCGTCTGATCGGCCATCATGCGCAGATCGTCGTGGCGCCGTTTGAGCATCGCCGCGTCGACCGACGGCGGCACGCCTTGCTCGATTGGCGTATCGAACACGATCAGTCCGCGCGCGTCGATGGGGTAGAAACTGACGTTGGCGCGATTGGCGCGCTGCAACAATTCACGGAACTCGACCTCGTGGTCGATGTAGGCCAGCTCCGTCCGCAGACGATCGCAGGCCTCCACCGTCTGCATGCCGGTCTTCGGGTCCTGAGCGCCCGGGCGGAACAGGCCGCCGGTCGCCGGATCGGTGCCCAGCGGATCGGTCGACGGCACGCGGCCGCGGACGACGCGCGCCAGGTTTTCGTTCATGCGGAACAAGTTCCAGCCTTCGGTGAAGACCATGACGAACTTGCGCTCCGGCCGCAGGCCCTCGAGATGCATCACCAGGGCATCGAGCGCCCGTAACGTTTCCCGCTCGCGCAGCCGCGCGATCATCTCCGCCGCGATCAGCCCGTCAGGTCCGCCGTCGGGACCGGTCGGCGGATAACACTGTTTAATCGACTGCTCTTGCGGCGTGTCCTCGGTGATCCGATCGCGCTGGCCCCAGAACCACGTCTTGGTCAACGCGGTTTCGATGCTGGTGGTCTTGCGGCTGAAAGTGATCGCCGAGGCCGGCATCTCCGGCGTCATCACGCCGATCAGATCGTCCTGGCCAATGATTTGATCCAGCGTGTCGATGATCGGCTTGCGAGCGTGATACGAACCGTCGAGCGACACGAACCGCCGGTCGAAGAACATCGTGAACACGCGCGCGGCGTCCTGGACCTCCTGCTGCATGTCGCGCACGTTGGTTGGATTACGGCGTTCGGTTTGCGCGATCGGCGGCCGCGCCTTGACCAGCGTGAAGCTTTCGACGGTTTGTAACTTGTCGTCTTCGTAAACTTCGAAGTCTTCGGCCTTGAGATCCTCGACGGCCACGTCATCCTTCGAGACGTAGGCATCCACTCGTACCAAATTCGTCCCAGCGCGGAATCGCGGCAGTTCCGGGTCCGCCTGCTGTGCCGTCAATATCGCCGGCAGGGCGGCGGCAAGGAGCGCGATTCTCAGACGCATGACCCTAGCTTAAGGTAAACCGCCGCGGGGCGCTGAACGTAATAAAGGCACGCTCATGTCAGCTGCGCAGGGAGACAGCACCGTCGAACAGACGGATGTCGGCAGTTATTTCGTCGCGAACTACCCGCCGTTTTCGACGTGGACATCCGACGCGATCAGGGACGCACATGTCGCCCTGAGCGAGCGTGGCAACTCCGCAGGAGTTAGCACGCGAGTCGAAGGGCTCGGCCTTTACCTGCACATTCCGTTCTGCCGGAAACGTTGCCACTTTTGCTATTTCCGCGTCTACACCGACAAGAACGCGCGCGAAGTCGAGCAGTATCTCGATCTCGTGGCGCGCGAGTGGGAACTCTACGCGCGCACGCCGGCGATCGAGGGCCGGCGTTTCAACTTCGTCTACTTCGGCGGCGGCACGCCGTCGTTCCTGTCGACCAGGCAGCTGCAGAGGCTGGTCTCGCAACTCAATGCGCAGGGCGAGTGGGACAACGCCGAAGAAATCACGTTTGAGTGCGAGCCCGGCACGCTGACCGATGCGAAGCTGGCCGCTATTCGCGACCTGGGCGTGACGCGGCTCAGCCTCGGCGTCGAGAACTTCAGCGATCGCATCCTCGAGCTGAACGGCCGCGCCCATCGCTCGCCGGAGATTGGCCGCGCCTACGAGGCCGCACGCGCATTGGGCTTCGCGCAGATCAACATCGACCTGATCGCCGGCATGCTGGGCGAGACCGACGCCAACTGGCAGGACTGCGTCGAGCGCACCCTTGCCCTCGCGCCCGACAGCGTCACCATTTACCAGATGGAGCTCCCCTACAACACCACCATCAGCGGCGATCTATTGAAGGGCACTGGACAATTCGCCGAGACGGTGGCGACGTGGGCAACGAAGCGGCGCTGGGTGAAAGACGCCTTTGCCGCACTCGAGCGCGCCGGGTACCACATCGGCAGCGCCTACACCGCGGTGAAGAATCCCGCCACGGCCCGATTCGTCTATCGCGATCGGTTATGGGAAGGCGCGGACCTGCTGGGCCTCGGGGTGGCGTCGTTCGGCCACATCAACGGCGTGCACGTGCAGAACCTCGATACCTGGCCCAAATACCAGCACGCCATCGAGCGCGGCGATCTCCCGCTGGGTCGCGCCTATCAGCCGACCGACGAGGAGCGTTTGATCCGCGAGTTCGTGCTGCAGTTAAAGCGTGGCTCGAACCGGCCGCCGTACTTTGCCGATAAATACCGCGTCGATGTGCTGACCCGGTTCCGCGACGGCATCCAGTCTCTCCAGGACGAGGGGTATCTCGCGGAGGTGAGCGCCGATCGCATTGCGCTGACGCGTGAGGCGCTGCTGCGCGTCGATGTGCTGCTGCCCCGTTTCTTCCTCCCCCAACACGCAGGTATTCGCTACACGTAATGTCCACCATTGCCTCCCAATACGACGTCGTCGTCATTGGCGGCGGTCCGGCCGGATCGACCACCGCGACGCTGCTGGCGCAACACGGTTTGCGGGTCGGGTTGTTCGAGCGCGAGAAGTTTCCGCGCTTCCACATCGGTGAGTCCCTGATTCCAGAAACTTACTGGGTGCTGAAGCGGCTCAACATGCTCGAGAAGATGCAGAAGAGCCGCTTCGTGAAGAAGCACAGCGTGCAGTTCATCAACGCAAACGGCAAGCTGTCGGCGCCGTTTTACTTCTGGGACAACAAGCCGCACGAGTGCTCCCAGACGTGGCAGGTGGTGCGCAGCGAGTTCGATCACATGATGCTCGACAACGCCCGCGAGCACGGTGTGGACGCCCACGACGGCGTGCACGTGATTGAGGTCTTGTTCGACGGCGATGGAGAAACCGACCGCGCGGAGCGCGGTCGGGCAATAGGCGTTGCCATCAAGCAGGACGGCGCGCGCCAGGAGATCCGCGCCGGTGTGGTCGTCGATGCGAGCGGACAAGCAGCGCTGCTGATGAACCGCATGAAGCTGCGGTTGTGGGACCCGGTCCTCAACAAAGGCGCGATCTGGACCTACTGGCAGGGCGCGTATCGGGACACCGGCCGGGACGAGGGCGCAACCATGGTGATCCAGACACCGGGCAAGGAGGGCTGGTTCTGGAACATTCCCTTGCATGACGACACCGTTTCCCTTGGCGTGGTGGCGCCCTTCGATTACCTGTTCAAGGGCCGCAAAGGCAATCACGAGCAGACGTATCAGGAAGAGGTTGAGAATACGCCGGCGGTCAAGGAGCGCATCAAGCACGCGAAGCGTGTCACCGGGTACTTTGCAACGCGCGACTATTCGTATCGCTCAACGCAGTGTGCCGGCAACGGCTGGGTGCTGGTCGGCGATGCGTTCGGGTTCCTCGATCCGCTCTACTCGTCCGGCGTGCTGCTGGCGTTGAAGTCGGGCGAGCTGGCCGCCGACGCGATCGTCGATGGCTTGCAGAAGGGCGACACCAGCGCGGCACAGCTCGGACGTTGGGGAGACGAGTTCAATGTCGGTGTCGACCGCATGCGTCGTCTCGTGTGCGAGTATTACGACGGTTTCAGCTTCGGCCAGTTCGTGAAGAGTTATCCGCACCTGCGCAATACAGTGACCGACCTGTTGATCGGCGATCTGTTCGACGGCAAGGTCGA
>DASVFC010000442.1:0-2983 GCA_036380235.1 Vicinamibacterales bacterium | reverse complement strand
AGCATTTGATTTCATGATGATGGTGGCTCCGTCCGGTTGACCGCGCGCAGCGATCAACCGGCGGATAAATGGGTTAGTTGGTGAGCTTCAGCGTGCCGGGGAAGGTCGTCTCGCCGAGCACCGCTTCGGCCCAGGCGCAGTAGATCTGCACCTTCGCGACGTCCTGGATGAACGAGGGCAGGGTGATGACGGTATTCACCTTGTCGTCCTTGATGCCGAGCCGCTGCAACAGGAACACGTTGCCTTTCGAATCGACGACCTGCCAGTGCGGATCCGGCGTGTCGGGCACCTTGAAGTCGGGTGAGAGCCGCAGCACGTGCTTGCCGCCCTGCACCGAGTGGGTCACCGTGCCGGCGTTCACCTTGCTGCCCGCGAACACCTTGCTGACGTGCGCGTTCTGGGCGGCGGCCGAGCCTGTCATCAACGCTGCCGCACCGATGAGCACGAGCGCGAACCGAGTCACTTTCGAAAACATGATCAATCTCCTTTGCTTCACATAAACGGATTACGAACGATTACGAACGATTTGCGGCTTTGATGAAGCCACGCGCGCGCGGTTTCATCGCGAGACGACGCGCACGCCGTGCGCGTCGGGATCGCGCACGAGCAGTCCGCGCGCGAAGGTGAAGACGGCCGGAGCGGTGACCACGTCGGGTGATACCAGCCAGCCGCCAAAGGTTGAGCGCAGCAACGCCTGCGGCGTCGACGCCAGCACGGTGGTCTGCCAATGGGCCAGGTCGTTGGCTTTCAGATCGAGCGGCGCCGGGCGACCGTCACGCGGCGCCAGGTACTCGAGCAGTTCAACGCCGGGGCCGGTGGCCGCTTTCAACGTAGTAATGCGCAGCCGTACGCCGAACACGTTGTTGAGGTGTTCCTGTTCGACGCCGTGGTTTTCCGCTCCTCCGGCGATGGTCAGGCCGAGCCCATCGCGATAAAAGGCGATCGATCGCTCGGTGTCGCGGCTGACAATGGCCGTGTGATCGATGCCCAGGAACAGCCGTCGTTTGTCCTGCCACTTCGGGTCCCCCTTGCCCGGCGGGAACTCGAGGATCTCGAGAAAGTGGCCGTCCGGATCGCGGAAGTAGAACGCTTTGATGCCGCCCGCATTAGGGTTCCAGTCGGGCAGGCGCTGCGGAGCCGTTGATGCGTGTGGCACGCCGCGCTCGCGCAAGCGGCGATAGGCGGCGTCCATGTCTGATGTGATGATGGCGATGTGCTGGAACCATTGATCGTTGGCGCGCGTGTCGTCCGGGTAGTTGCGGCCGCGCGGTGCGAGGAATTCAGTCAGCTCGATCGACTCGTCCCCGAGACGCAGCCGCGCCGTCTTGGTGCGCGCGCCGAATACACCGGTCAACAGCTCGACGTCACGCCCCGCCGCTTCGAACTCACGCTCCAGCGTGAAGGCCAGCACCTCCTGGAAGAACCGCTTGCTGCGTTCGAGATCGGCCACGGTAAGGCCGATCGAATCCACGGCGCGAGCACCGACCCCCGCGTCGTCCGAGGCGAACAGTCCGCCGCCAACCGTCAACAGCAGCGCCGTCAATGCGGCGAGCAGCTTATGAAACATGACCCACCGCCGTTTGCTGCACGCCCAGGCGCGTCCGCAGGTGATCGCCGACTCTCATCGCATTGGCCATGATGGTCAGCGCCGGGTTCACCGCGGCGCTCGATGGAAAGAAGCTGCTGTCGACGACGTAGAGATTGTCGACGTCGTGGGCGCGACAGTTGCGGTCGAGCACCGAGGTCGCCGGGTTGTCGCCGAAACGCACCGTGCCGTTCTGGTGGGCCACTCCGGCAAGCGGAATCCGTTCACCGACGAAAAGGTTGCGCGGCACGACGTGCTTGGCGCCGAGCCGCTCGAGGAGCGCCTTGAGCCGCGCGATCAGCTGCTTATGGGCTTCGACATTGTTGGGCGTGTAGGACAGCACGATGCTGCCGTCGCGATCGATCGACACCCGGTTCGACGGCGCCGGCAGGTCTTCGGACGTCAACCAGAAATCGAGCGAGTGCTTCGCGATCGCGTCGAGGGCCATGCCGGGCACGAATGGCGGCGCGCCGGCCGACAGCGTAACGGCGTCGAACTTGCCGACAAACGAGATGTGCCCCATTGGGTATGGGAAGTCCGCGTCGCCGAAATAGAAGTCGTTGAGGGCCAGCGTCTTCTGGAATGCGGTCGGATTCGGCGTTGGCGAGATTGCCAGCAGCACCGAATTGACGTGCCCCATGTAGTTGCGGCCGACTTGATCGGATCGGTTCGCGAGCCCGTTCGGATGCCGTGCGTTTGCTGAACGCAGCAGCAGCGCCGCCGAGTTGATGGCGCCGGCGCTGACCACCACCACGTCGGCCTGCAGCCGTTCGACGATGCCTTCGTGTTCGAAGACCACGGCCGTCACCTCGCGCCCTGAAGCGCTGGTCTCCAGTCGTGTGACGCGGCATCCCGTCATCAACGTCACGTTGTCGTGCCGCAGCGCCGGATCGACGCAGATCACCTGCGCGTCGCTCTTCGCCTGGATGAGGCACGGGAACCCGTCGCAGGTGTTGCAGCGAATGCAGCGGCTCGTGCTCGGCGACGCTTCGTCGAGCATCACGCCGAGCGGCACATGGAAGGGCCGCTGCCCGGCGGCCGCCAGATCGTCGTGCAGTTGCTGGATGCGCGGTTCGTGCGTTACCCGCGGGAATTGGTACGGCGCGCTTGCCCACGGCTCGGTGGGATCGACGCCGCGCTCGCCGTGCACGCGATACAGCTGTTCCGCTTCCGTGTAATACGGCTCCAGCTCCTCGTAACTCACCGGCCATGCCGGCGAGATGCCGCCGTGATGATGCAACTCGCCGAAGTCGCGCTCGCGCAGCCGGAACAGCGCCGCGCCGTAGAATTTCGTGTTGCCGCCGACGTAGTAATTCGTGTGCGGATGCAGGGCGTGCCGGTCCGGTGTGTGCCACACCTCCTTGGTGTGGTACTTGGCTTCGACGTTGACGGCGCGCG
>DASVFC010000441.1:0-4892 GCA_036380235.1 Vicinamibacterales bacterium | reverse complement strand
GGTGCGTCCGGTCCAAACGACGCCACGTGCGGCCGCCGCGGCGCGCCTGGCGCCGCGAACAGCAGGCCGCACGTTGGAAGGCGGAGCGCTGCGCCCTGAGGGGGCGCGGCGCCAGACAATCCTGGTGCGGAAGAGAGGACTCGAACCTCCACCCGGTTGCCCGGACTAGCTCCTGAGGCTAGCGCGTCTGCCAATTCCGCCACTCCCGCACGGAGGGGTATTTCTTACGAAAGCAGAACATTGATTATAGCGCAGCCCGTGCCTAGAAGACCTCGCCGAAGATGCTCCACCATCTCTCCTGGAGCTTGCCGATGATCGAGCGTTGATCCTTCCACGTCGCCGCGTCGAGCTTGATCGAAGCCTGCATGTCTTTCTCGAAATCGCCGATCAGCGCCTGGGCGAGCTCGGGATCGAACACCGCAACGGTCAACTCATCGTTCAACTCGAAGGAGCGGTTGCCGAAGTTCGCGGAGCCGATGATGCTGAAGGCGCCATCCACCATCACCGCCTTGGTGTGCATCATCGTCGGCTGATATTCGTAGATCTCCACGCCTTGATCGAGCAGCTCCTGGTAGCCGAACCGGCTGGCGTGCTTCACCGGCATGGCGTCGGTGATTTCACCCTCGCTCAACATCCGGACGCGCACGCCGCGCTTGCGCGCCTCGGCGAGACTCCAGCGTGTTGATTCGTCGAGCGTGATGTACGGCGACTGGATGTCCAGCGTCTTTCGCGCCGCGCCGATCGCCAGCAGGTAGAGCAGCTTGACGTTGCTCGCTCCCGCGGTGGGATTGCTCCACAGCACCACCGAGCGTGCGCCGGTGGCGCGCGACGGCATCTCGGGATCCAGGGCCGGCGCCGAGCGGCCGCCCGACTCAATCCAGTTCTCGTAGAACGACGCTTCGAGCGCCCGCACTGCAGGTCCGGTGATTTGAAACTGCGTATCGCGCCAGTGTTCCGGACTTTGCGCGTTGCCGAGCCACTGATCGGCCACACCCATCCCGCCGGTAAACGCGACCTCGCCGTCGACGACGAGCGTCTTGCGATGGGTGCGATAGTTGGTTTCTTCGAGCGACCAGAAGCGCAGCGGGTTGAACCATGACACCTGGACGCCCGCATTCTTCAGGCGCTCCTGGTTCTCGTCGCTGAGCACCGAGCCGATGGGATCGAGGATCATGCGCACGACGACGCCGCGCTGCGCGGCCTGTTCGAGCGCCTGCAGAAACTGCTCGCCGATCTTCTCGTCCTTGAAAACGTAGGTCTCGAAGTTGATGCGCTGCTTCGACTGCTTGATCGCCTCGAGCATCGGCGGGAACGCTTCGCCATTGCGCAGCACCTGGTAGACGTCGCCGGGCTCTACCGCCGCGCCGACGAGCGACGCCACGTAGTCCGCAAATCGCGGGTTGCCAGCCTCGACGGGGCTCTCCACACGCAGCGTATCTTGATCCTGCGCGAGCAGCAGCAAACCGGCGAAGACGACGACGCCAATGGCCACGCGACGCGGCCACCGGCGGCGCTTCCTGGGTGTGGAGTCTGCCATCACCTAAACCTGGTCCTGGACGAAAGATGCCAGGGCTTCGGCCGTCTTCTGCGGCAGTGGCCGGCTCTTCCAGGATTCGAGCGTCACCTCTTCGCAGACAGCGAGATCACGTTCGTAAGTGTCCGACAGCTCGCGGGCAAAGGCCGCATCGCACAGGCAGACGTTGTTCTCTTCGTTGTGCGAGAACGATCGATTGTCGAAGTTGGTGGTCCCGACCGTGGACCATAACCCGTCGACGATCATGATCTTGTGATGCATCATCGTCCGGTTGTATTCGTAGACCTTGACGCCGGCGTGGAGCAGCGGCCCATACAGCCTCAGGCTGTTGAGGCGCGTGACCAGCGTGTCGTTGCTCGAGCCGGCGATCATGACGCGGACTCGCACGCCGCGCTTCACCGCATCACGGAACAGATCGATAGAGGTGTGGTCAGGTACGAAATACGGGTTCGCGATGTCGATGCTTTTCCTGGCTGCCGACATCGCCAGGAAATACATCACGCGCGCCGAGGAGGCCCCGGTCTCCGGCGAGCTCATGACCGTCTGCACCGACAGCGTACCTGCCGCGGCGGTTTCGGGGTAGAAGTCCGGCCCGGTCACGAGCTCGCCGGTGCATTCGAGCCAGTTGTGCGCGAAGCCGCTCTGCAGCGGGCGCACCGCGGGACCCTCGATGCGGATCTGGATGTCGCGCCAGTGTTCGTCATCGTGCGCGTCACCGGTCCACTGGTCGGCGATGCCGGCCCCGCCCGTATAACCGATGTAGCCGTCGATGATCAGCGACTTGCGGTGCGTGCGATGGTTGATACGTCGCAGGCGGGTGAGCCGAATGGGGTTGTACCACCCGAGGTGGCAGCCGGCGTCGTCCAGGATCTTGACGATCTCGTTGCCGATGCTCTGCGACCCGATGGCATCGAGCAGCAGCTTCACCTTGACGCCGCGCTGCGCCGCGGCCGCCAGCGCTTTCGCGAAGGTCATGCCAATCTCGCCCGCCCAGTAGATGTACGCTTCGACCGTGATCGAATGCTCGGCAAGCTCGATGTCTCGCAGCATCGCCGGGTAGAAGCGATCGCCGTTGTTGAATAGTTTGATCGAGTTACCCGGGAAAAAGGGGATGCCGGCAGCGCCCGCCATGGTCTCGAGGAATTCCTTCGAGCCGACCTCGAGGCCGTGATCGAATCCGTACTGCGGCGGAAACTCCTGCGGCGTCGATAGCGAGCACACGCCTGACCACAGGCCGATGCCCAATGCCCACCACCACTCGCGCTGATCGATGAAGTAGATACACAGGATCGCCCACGGCCACCATGACCACAGCAGGCGGCGAATGCGCGTCCACGCCGTGGCGATTCCTTTTGGCTTCGTAAGGCGCGGATCGGGCGCGGGGCGATAGCTGCGGCGTCGGCGGTGCGGACGCTGATTCCACAGCCCCGGGTGGCTGCGCGGATGCGGGTTTCGGCGATTCATCGCCACACCAGTGCTGCCGCGAGGATCAGGGCGGCTACGACCAAACCAATGGAGATGCGATTGGCGATCTTTTGCAGGCCTTCGAGAATCTCGCCGTGATCGATCAGTTCGACCTTGAGCTTGAGCTCGCTGGCCGCCAGCGAATCCAGCACCCGATTGACGCGCCCTGGCAGCTTCTCGGCGAATTCCCTGGCTTCGAGCACCGCGGAGATAACGCTGCCCGAGGTGACTGCCTTGCGCATGCGGCGGGTCATCAAGTCCGCGCTGTTGCGCCGAATCGCCTCATTAACGTCGAGTGCCGGGTCGAGCGCGCGCGCCACTTCATCAAGGTTCAGTAGAGTCTTGCCGAGCATGGTGAGCTCGGCCGGCCCGCGCACGTGCTGTTCCGTGATCAGTTGCTGCAAATCCAGGAACACTTTGCCGATCTGTACGTTAGCAAGTGTTTGATGGCCGATACGACCGACGAGCTGTCCGATCGCGCGCCGGAAGGCGGGCTCGTTGTACCCGGGCAGCTTTTCACCCAGCGTCACCGCCACGTCGGCGGCCTCTTCACCGCGGCCTTCGCTGACCGCGAGCAGCAGCCGCAGCAGTTTGTCCTGCATCTGCGGGCTCAGGCGGCCAACCATGCCGAGATCGATCAGTGCCAGCAGACCCGAGTCGGTGACGAGCACATTGCCGGGATGCGGATCGGCATGGAACACGCCATCGATCACGATCTGTTTCAAGTAGGCGCGGATCAAGGTGTCAGCAAGCACGTCCCGTTCGAGATCGACTGCCACCACGGGACTGATTGCGGTGACCTTCGTACCGCTGACGTAGTCCATGGTCAGCACGCGCGTTGATATATACCCCTCGACGGGCTGCGGGACGACGATCGCCTCGAACTCGTCGAGGTTCTTGCCCAACAGGCGCAGGTGTTCGGCTTCTTTGACGTAATCGAGTTCGGCGTTCAGCGCCGTGCGGAACTCGAGCACCATCCCGGGCAGGTCGTACTGCCTGCCCGTTTCGGTGTGTGACGCCATGAATTGCGCGATCTCGTCCAGCGCCTCGAGATCCGCATTGACCTGCTCGGCGACACCGGGCCGCTGGACCTTGACGGCCACAATGCGACCATCGCGCAAGGCCGCGCGATGCACCTGGCCGAGCGACGCGGCAGCGACGGGCCGTTCCTCGAACTGCGAGAACGCCTTCGAGATGCGAACGCCGAGGTCTTGTTCGAGGACTTGCTGAATGTCCGCAAAGGGGACCGGTTCGACGTCGTTTTGCAGCCGCGACAATGCTTCGAGATAGGCGGGCGGCAACAGGTCGGCGCGCGTCGACAGCACCTGGCCAAGCTTGACGAAGGTGGCGCCGAGCGACTCGAGATCACGCGCGAGCGCGTCTGCGTCTTCGGGCGCGGGGTCCGACCCTCGACCGTACTTCAGGAACAGAGAGGCGACAGCCGCGTAACGGCTTAGTTTCGGTGGCAGAACAGTCACAACCGCCGCCGTTGCAACTGTCATACCCACCTTCGCCGTTCCGCGAACGGCTACGGTGGGTAAGCCCGTCTATCACCTGCCAACCCTTGGTAACGCAGTGCTCATCGCGAGGCGATATAAAATCGAAAGGATGAGCTCGTTTGTCATTGGAGTGGCCGGTGGATCGGGATCTGGCAAGACAACCGTCGTGCGCCGGATTGTCGACAGCCTTGGGCCCGAGCATGTCACCTTGCTCGACCACGACCGCTATTACCGCGATCGCAACGACCTGCGGCTCGAAGAGCGCGCCGCGCTCAACTACGATCATCCGGATTCGCTCGAGACCGACTTGCTGGTCCGCCACCTCAACGAGCTGCGCGCCGGCCGCAACGTCGAAATGCCCGTGTACGACTTCGCGCGCCACGCGCGGCAGCCCG
>DASVFC010000440.1:0-4960 GCA_036380235.1 Vicinamibacterales bacterium | reverse complement strand
CCTCCCCGGCCTTCCAAGCATCGTCGTTGGCAGCAACGGCCATGTTGCGTGGGGCTTCACCAACACTGGCGGCGACTGGAGTGATTTGATTCGTCTCGAGCCGGATCCGCGCGATCCGTCGAAGTATCTGACACCGGACGGTCCGAAAGCCTTCGAACAGTTCAACGAGACGATAGTCGCCAAAGGCGCCGTCGAGAACACCGTGCGCGTCCGCTGGACTATCTGGGGCCCGGTGGTGTGGAAGGACGGAAAGGGTCGCGAATACGCGCAGCGATGGATCGCGCACGACGCCGACCAGCTGGCCTCCGACACCACGCGGCCTGAACGAGCGCGAACCGTCGAAGAGTTGATCGATGCGATCGCCGGCCTCGGTATTCCTAACCAGAACGTGACGATGGCGGACCGCAGTGGGCGGATTGCGTGGACTATTGGCGGTGCGATCCCTCGCCGTGTTGGACACGATGGGCTTACGCCGCAATCGTGGAGCGACGGGTCGCGTCGCTGGGACGGCTATCTGGACGCAGCGGCGTTCCCGCGAATCGTCGATCCGAAAGACGGCCGCATCTGGACCGCCAACGCTCCGGTGGTCGACGGCGAGATGCTGGCCACGATTGGCGAAGGCGGCTACGCGGATGGCATTCGTGCGCGATTGATTCGTGATCGCTTGATGGCCATCGACAAGGCGACGCCGCAAGACATGCTCAGCATCCAGCTCGAAGACCGCGCGCTCTTCCTCGAACGCTGGCGTCAACTTCTCATCGACGTCATCCGCCGCGACACGGAAGGCGAAGGCGGATCGCATGGCCGGCGCCTCGAGTTTCAGCAGCTCATCGAAAGCAAATGGACCGGGCGTGCATCTGCCGACTCCGTGGGCTACCGCCTTGTTCGCGCGTTCCGCACTGCTTTCGTTCGCGATGTGATGACCACCTTGACCGCGCCTGCGAAGGCGATCGATCCGTCGTTTGACTACACGCGCTCGAATCGCGGTGAGGGGCCGGTGTGGCAGCTGATGGCCGAACGGCCGATGCATCTACGCGATCCGCGCTACAAGTCGTGGGACGAACACATACTCGCGGTAGTCGATCAGGTGATCGCGGAGCTCACCGCAGATGGCAAGAAGCTGAGCGAGCGCACCTGGGGCGAAGCGAATGCGGCACAGATTGTCCATCCGCTCGCGTCGGCGATTCCGTATCTCGGCAGCTATATGAATATGCCCGGCGATCCGCTGCCGGGAGATGTTTATACGCCCCGCGCGAGCTCGCCGCGTACAGGCCCGTCACAACGCATGATCGTGTCGCCGGGCCGGGAACATGAAGGCATCATGCAGATACCGACAGGGCAAAGCGGTCACCCACTGTCACCGCATTACCGCGATCAATATCGCTCCTGGCTGAACGGCGAGGCGACGCCGTTCCTGCCAGGCCCGACGGTGTCGACGCTCACGCTGACCCCGCGTTAGAAGCGCGTTCGAAACGCGAGGCTGGGCGAGAGTAGTCAGCTTCAGCGCCCTCAAGCCCTCAACCCCTCATCTCGTGCGGCTGTTGAAACCCACCAGCATACTGGCGCGCAAACCGTGTTTGGACGGCACCACCGCGAAGTTGACTGGGATATTGAGATTGCCGCTGCGAATGGTGACGCCGGCAGCAGCTGCGAGACCGAACCCCGCCACCGTCACGTTGGGGCCCACGGCAAACTCGAGGCCCCGCGCGGTTCGTGCGCCGACGAGCCAGTTAAAACTGGGCAACAACACCCCTTGATCCATCCCGCCGACGAGCAGAACGAATTCAGTGACGCCGGTGAAGCCGGTCGGGCCGCTCAGAAAGCGTCTTTCTTTCTGCCAGCCAAACTGGCTGATGACGGGCCCAAGATCGATTTTGCGGTCGGCGAGCAATTGCGCGCGGACGCCGGTATCCAGGAACGTCATCCCGACCCGCGGACCGGATAGATCCATCGTTTCTACGGGCTTCAAGGGCGGCGGCGCCGGCACGTACTGCGCCTGCGCTTCTGATGCGAGAAGAAAAGCCACGGCGAAAACCACAGGCAAGGACCTCGTGAATGCGTTCATAACCAACCTCCGCCGCCATCGTGCGGCGGAAGGGCGATCGGAGTCCTGAGCGAAGCCTGAGAAAACCGTGAGTTATGCGGCGCGAGCGGCCAGCCGGGACAAAACCGCCTGTATTCCAGGCACCTCGCGGATTGGCGCCAGCATGGGGTCGACGGGGATGATCCAGCCGGCGGGGCCGGCCAGTGACGTGTCCAGCATGCGATCGAGATCCGCGAGCGCCGCCGCCGTATCGCCGTCGACAATCTTCATTCCTGCGCTCACCAGTGCCGCTTCGACGTGTCGATCGCCCCGTCGCAGTTCCTCGATCGCATGCTCGACTGAGAGGCGGGCGGAGTCGATCGCTTGTGCGTCGTTCGATCGTCGCGCGACGGCGTATTCGCCGACACTCGCCTTCGGATGACCGGGAGACGCATTCGCGGCACGCCGGAACGCCGCTGCTGCGGCCCCGACATCTTGCAGCGATAGCTTCGCAAACCCGGTTGCGACGTGCGCGTTGACGGCGAACTCGGCGCCGTAAACATGGCCGCGTGCAGCCTCGGCAATTTCTTCGTCGAAACACGTCAGGGCCTGATCGATCCGGCCGCTGGACGCGCGGATGATCCCGAGCAGCCAGTGATTGCCGACCGCGGGCAACGGCGAGTGATGCAGGTGATGCTGCCGTTGCGCGTCGGCGCCGCTTGCCGCTTCGCGCTCGGCGCGATCGAGTGTGCCGCGGGCCACGAACACCATGCACGCAAGCATGCGCGCCGGCGCGAATCCGGGCATGAGCGCCAGCGTACGATCAACCGCGCGAAGACGCTCCTCGCCCCATGCGCTGTACGCCAGCCGATAGTGATGCCGCCAGTTGTCGGGCTCGAGCGCGGCTGCCCGCCGCGCCGCGGCCTGCCCCTCAGATACCTTGCCTGCCGCGCACAACACGTATCCCAGCACCGCCCATCCCTCGCCAAGCGCCGGATCGAGAGACGATGCCTGCTGCGCCGCGCTCATCGCACGTTCGAGCAACGCACGATCCGGCGTCGAACCGGAACGTGTTTTCTCGTATTGCAACAAATACGCGTTCGCCAGCCCGGCATGTGCCGGCGCGTATCGTGGCAGTTCGGATACCGTACGCTCGAATGCGCGGACCGCGTCATTCAGCTTGGACGCATCAAGCGAATCGAGAGCGAGTCGGCCTTTCACCCACTCTTCGAACGGATCCGCACCCTGTGCACCTCGTGCACCCTGCGCACCCTGTCTCCCCACAAACCGATATCCCCGCCGCGCGGCTGTTTGCAGATATTTCGGTTCTGCCGCTTCGTCTTTTATTGCCTTGCGGATGTCGGCGATCGCGCGCGTCAACGTGTTCTCGCTAACGTGCACATCCGGCCAGAATCGTTCGAGGAGTTCGTCCTTCGTGACGATCTCGCCGTCACGCGCGACGATGTAGCCGAGAATCTCGACCAGGCGAGGCGACAGATCGACGGGCTGGCCCTGCTGGGTCAGCAGCCATGTGCGCGGATCGATCTGAAACGATCCGAACCTGATCATCAGCAGAGAACATCGCGCGCCGCGAGCGCCTTTGCCGCGGCTTCGTCCACCGTCTCTCCCAGCGCGGTGATGTGGCCCATCTTACGCCCGACCCGCGCTTCACCTTTGCCATAGAGATGCAGCTTGACGTCGGGCATGGCCAGCGCGGCGGCCCAGTCCGGTTCGCCGTTGATCCACAGATCACCGAGCAGGTTCACCATCGCCGCCGGCTTAATCTGCGTGCTATCGCCCAGCGACAACCCGCACACCGCGCGCACCTGCTGCTCGAACTGCGAGGTGAGACAGGCGTCGATGGTGAAGTGGCCGGAATTGTGCGGCCGAGGTGCGATCTCGTTGACCAGCAGGCGGCCGTCAGCGGTGACGAAGAACTCGACGCATAACACGCCGACGTATCCGAGATCGTCGAGCACGCGATGCGCGAGATGCACCGCCTCGCTCGCGATGTCGCTTGAGATGCGCGCCGGCGCCACGGTCAGGTCGAGAATGTGGTTGCGATGGATATTCTCCAGCGCGCCGTAATGCGCGAACTCGCCGTCGAGCCCGCGTGCCGCCACCACCGAGATCTCGTGGGTGAAATCGACCACGCGCTCGATGATTGCTTCCTGGTGGCCAATCAGCCCCCACACGCGCTCGCCGTCTTCGATGCGATCGATCCGGTGCTGACCCTTGCCGTCGTAGCCGAACGCTGCCGTCTTGACGATTGCCGGCAGGCCGACGCTGCCGAGGCCGACGGCGAGCTCGTCCACCGACTGCGCCTTGGCAAAGGGCGTCACCGGGTAACCGCGATCGGCGAGGAACGCTTTTTCGCGGGCGCGTTGCTGGGTGATGTGCAGCGCCGACCCGCTCGGCCGCACCGCCACGATCTCGGCTGCAGCATCGGCGGCATCGGTGGCGACGTTCTCGAACTCAAACGTGACCACGTCGACGCCGCGGGCAAAGGCTCGGATCGCGTCGAGATCGTCGTACTCGGCGTTGACTTCGAGATCGGCCACCTGCCCGGTCGGCGTGTCGACGTCCGGCGACAGGGTATGCACGCGATAGCCCATGCGCCGCGCTTCGAGCGCCAGCATGCGGCCGAGCTGTCCGCTGCCCAGCACGCCTATGGTGGCGCCGGGCAACACGATGCGATTCACGGCAAGCTGTCCTGGCGCACTTTGGCGGTCTGCTCGGCACGGAACTGCCGCAGCCGCTCGCGGAGATCGGGACGCGATGAGGCGAGGATGCCAACGGCGAGCAGGCCCGCGTTGATCGCGCCCGGTTTGCCGATCGCAAGCGTCCCCACAGGAACGCCGCCGGGCATTTGCACGATCGACAGCAGCGAGTCGAGTCCTTGCAGCGCCGCACTCTGCACCGGCACGCCGAGGACCG
>DASVFC010000439.1:0-4243 GCA_036380235.1 Vicinamibacterales bacterium | reverse complement strand
CCGCGAGATCGCCACCGAGCTATCGATCAGCGAGCACACCGTAAAATTTCATCTCGCATCGATCTTCGGCAAACTCGGCGCCTCCACACGTACCGAAGCCGTACAGCGAGGGTTGCGTCTTGGTGTAATCGAGATCTGATCGTTTTCGCGCCCTTCGTGTCCTTCGTGTTATTGGTCGCTCAGCGCCACCAGCGGATCGGTCTTGGCTGCCCGCCTCGCGGGCAGCACGCATGCGATCAGGGCGACGATGATCAGCACCGACGCTACCGCCGTCACGACGAGCGGATCCATGGCACCGGTCTCATACAGCTGCGATTGCAGCGTCTGTCGGAGCAGGAACGCACCGGCGAGGCCAAACGCGGCGCCGATGCCGACCATCAAACTGCCCTCTCGCAGCACCAGGCTGAAGATGCTGCCCGACGCGGCGCCGAGCGCCATGCGAATGCCAATCTCACGACGGCGCTGCGACACTTGATACGCCAGCACGCCGTAGATGCCAATAGCCGCGAGAAACAACGCCACTACCGCGAAGCCGGTCGCCAGTAGCATTGGCGTGCGGCGATCCATCAACGACGCGGACAAGCGATCCTCCAGCGTGCGCACTCCATAGAGCGGCATCTCCGGATCGAGCTGCGCGATCTCGCGCCGCGCCGCGGCTACGACCGCTTCCGGCGCCTGCGCGGTTCGAATCGCAATCCCGAGCGTGCGGGCCGGCTGCTGGTTGAGTGGCGAGAAGTACTGGCCCACGCGCTGCGAGTCCGAATCGACAATGCCACGCAAGCGCAGCGTTTCAATGATGCCGACGATTGTCCACAGTTGTTCTTCGGCTGGCTTGGCCATCAGGTTGTTGATGTCTGTCGGAAAGTACAGCCGCTTACCGAGCGCATCGCCGTTGGGCCAGAACCGCTGCGCCAGGCGCTCGTCAATCACCATGACCTGCGGCCGCTCTTCGACGTCTGCGGCGGTGAAGAAGCGGCCGGCCACGAGCTTTGCGCCCATCGCCTCGAAGTAACCATCGGAGGCGATCACCTGGCTCGGAGAGATCAGCGATTCGCCCGGCTTCATCTGGTAACCCTCAGCGAAGATGACGCTGTCGCTGTAACTGCCGCTGAATGGCAGTGTCGTCGTCATACCGGCGCTTTCGACGCCGGGGATCGCGCGCAGCCGCTCGAGCAGGCGCGCCTGCGCCGCGCGCAACGCCGCATCGTCGCTATAGCGCGACGTCGGCATGCTGACAGTGCCGGTCAGAACGTTTTCGGCGCGGAAGCCCGGATCGATCGTCAACACGCGCTCGAAGCTGGCGAGCAGCACGCCGGCGCCGATTAGCAGCATCAAGGCAAAGGCAACCTGGCTGGTCACCAGTGCGCGCCGCATCAAACGCGGCCCGCGGCCCTGCGTGCCGCTGCGGCCTTCTTCGCGGATCACTTGCGCCATGTTGGCACGGCGCATCGCCAGCACTGGAATCATCCCGACAGCGAGCCCGACCACGGCGATCAACCCCATCGTGAACATGACCACCGGCGGCTCGAGCGAGAGCGTGGCGCCTGACGGCAGGCGATCGAGGCCGAAGAATGGCGCGGCGCGCAGCGCCCACCACCCCAGTCCAAGTCCGACCACGCCGCCGGCGATCGACAAAACGAGCGATTCGGTCAGCGCCTGGCTTGTCAATCGGCCATAGGTGGCGCCCATGGCGTGCCGCGTCGCCATCTCGCGAATGCGCGAGGTCGAACGCACCAGCACGAGGTTGGCGATGTTGACGCCGCCAATTAGCAGCACGAACAGCGCGCCGCCCCACAACATCGTCAAAGTGGCGCGGCGGTCACCGATCAAGTGGTTCTGAAAGTCGATGGCCTCGCTGCCGAAGCGCGCGTTCCTCAGGATTTCCTGCCATTGCGGGAAACGCTCGAAGTTAGCGGCGTTGAGCGCATCGAGCTGGCTTTGCACCTGCTCGAGCGAAGCACCGGGTTTGAGCCGGCCGAATTGCTGCCAGTTGTTGCTATGGCGTGATTCATCGGCTTTCTCACGCGCGGTGAACGCGGCGGGTCGGAACAGTTGCACTTCGGGATTCAGGAAGACAAAACCCGGCGGCAGGACGCCCACCACGCGGTATGGCTCACCGCCGAGCCTGAGGTCCTGACCGATGGCGTCGTCGCGGCCGCCAAACAGCCGCTGCCAAAGCCCGTGGGTCAGCACCACGACTTTCTCCTGGCCGATTTCACCCTGCTCGTCGGTCAACAACTGGCCGCGGTATGGCTGGGCGTGAAGGACGCGGAAGAACGAGGGCGTGACCTGCATTGCCTGGACGCGTTCGGCTTCACTCAAGCCGTTGCCGCTGATCGTGACCCCGGCCTCACGAAACAGCGCCTGCTCTTCGATGGCGGTCAGGGCCCGGCGCCGATCGAAATAGTCGGGCACGCCGTTCGAGCCGCCGGTCTCAACACCGGCGCCCGGATATTTGTTGAAGAAGCGCACGAGCCGATCCGGTTCCGGAAACGGCAGCGGCTTCAACAAAACGCCATTAACCACCGCAAAAATCGCGATGTTGGCAGCGAGGCACAGCGCCAGCGTGGCCACCGTAGTGACCGCAAAGCTGCGGTCCTTCCACAGCAAACGCACGGCGAATCTCACATCCTGCAGCAGCCGATCCATCACGAACTGTCTACGCTGCCACCCCCTGGCAAGTTCCGCCACTTGTAAAGGTGCCTGGCACCTTTACAGCGGTTTTGATGCAGAATCGGCCATCCCTGTGGCCGATCCCATCGCAGAAACGACCCTTCGGAAGGTGCGGTGGCGATTAATACCCTTCCTTTTCATTCTCTACATCGTCGCGTATCTCGATCGCGTCAACGTTGGCTTCGCGGCCATCGACATGAACCGCGACCTCGGGTTCAGCGCCGCCGTCTACGGCATGGGGTCGGGATTGTTCTTCCTGACCTACACCTTGCTCGAAGTGCCGAGCAACCTGCTGCTCGCCAGGCTCGGGGCGCGCGTGTGGATCGCGCGCATCATGTTCACCTGGGGCATCGCCTCCACGGCGATGATCTTCGTGACCGGCCCTGTGTCGTTCTACGGATTGCGGCTGCTGCTTGGCGCCGCGGAAGCCGGCTTCTTTCCGGGACTCATCTTCTACCTGACGCACTGGTTTCCGGCGCGCGAGCGGGCGCGCGCCGTGGCGCTCTTCATGACGGCGACCGCGATGGCCGGCGTGATCGGTGCGCCGCTATCGAGCGCGCTGCTCCAGCTCGATGGCGCGTTCGGCCTGCGCGGCTGGCAATGGTTGTTCCTGATCGAAGGCCTGCCGGCGATCCTGCTCGCGCCGGTGGTACTGACGCGCCTCACCGAAAAGCCGGCGGATGCCACGTGGCTGAAACCGCGCGAACGCGAATGGCTGTGTCGCGAGATGGCGGAAGAACAGACGCACACCTCACACGCGCACTTGACGCTGCGAGCCGCGCTGCTCAGTCCACGCCTCTGGGCCGTCTCGATTCCCTACTTGTGCATCGTGATCGCGTTTTATGGAATCAGCTTCTGGCTGCCGCAAATGGTCCAGGCCGCCAGCGGCCTGGGTTCGGCGACGGTCGTGTTGCTCTCGGCGATTCCTTACATTGCCGCAACCATCGGACTAGTGGTGATTGGCGCACACTCCGATCGCACCGGCGAACGCCGATGGCACGTCGCAGTGCCCTGTCTTATCGGGGCCGGCGGCTTTGTGCTGACCGTCATCGCGCCGCAAACGCTCATTGTTTCGCTTGTCACGTTGTCGATCGCCGCGTTTGGAATATTTGGAACACTCGGGCCGTTCTGGACGCTGCCCACTGCGTTTCTCCGCGGCTCCGCCGCCGCGGGAGGCATCGCCCTCGTCAATTCGGTCGGCAACGTTGGCGGATTCGTCGGACCGATCCTGGTCGGCTGGGCGCGCGAACGCACCGGCCAGTTTGGCGCCGGCCTGTTGATGCTGGCGGCGTTCCTGATCATTGGCGCCGTCGTCGTGCTCGCGATTCCCACCAGACGCGCTACCGCGACTTGAGCAACGCGACCAACGCGGCGTCCAGCGTCGTCTTGCCGTCAAGATACGGCCGCCAGTGCGCGTCGAGTGCCGGCTTATACACGCCCATGCGCCCCTTCCAGATTCCCGCCAGCTCCGCATACGGCACGTGCGCCGGCACGACGCTCTTCATCGCTTCCCCGGTGGTGTAGAAGATCATCGCGTGCGACAGCAGATCATCGAACTTCAGGTCGTTCG
>DASVFC010000438.1:0-8887 GCA_036380235.1 Vicinamibacterales bacterium | reverse complement strand
GCCCGGCTTCGCGCGCCTGCGAGACCCCGTGCTTGACGGCGTTCTCGATCAGCGTCTGCAACAGCATCGAGGGGATGACCGGCGCCGGCAGTCGGTGATCGGAATCCATCGTCACCGACAGACGCTGGCCAAAGCGTGCCTGCTCGACATCGAGATACGCGCGCGCGAACGTCAGCTCCTGATCGAGCGGTGCCCACTCTGAATCCGATCGCCGCAGCGTGTAGCGGAAGACTTCCGCCAGCTGCTCGACCACTTCGTCGGCACGGGCCGGATCGGTATGGATCAGCGAGGCGATGGCATTGAGGGCGTTGAATAAGAAGTGCGGGTTGATCTGCGCGCGGAGCGCCTTCAGTTCCGACTTGCTCGACTGCACGCGTAACTCCTGCGCGACCTGTTCCTGCTCGATGCGCTTGCGCTGGAGGCGGATGTTTTCGAGCATGAAGCCGAACACGCCACCGAGCAGCCGTAGCAACCGCAGATCTTCGGAGAGGAACCGGCGCGTGCTCGGGTCCTTGATCACCGCGATGCGGAGGATGGCGCCAGACACCGGGCTGGTGAGCTTGACCTCGGTCTGCGCCGCAGGCTCGAGCACCGCGCGTGAGCCGACCAGAACCGCCATGCGGGCGCCGAAGATCTCACCGAGCCGTGCCTCGACCGCTTCGATCAACGTGCGCTCGTCGGTGGCCGGCTGCATGGCGCCGAGCATGTGGGTGACCGCTTCCACCGGAGTGAACTCGCGGCCGAGCCACATGCGATCGAGCCACTGCTCGACGCGAGCCAGCAGCCACGGCATCACCATTGCCAACGGCGCCAGCGCGACGGCCAGCAGCCACGGCCGGCTGGGCCCGGCGGGCACGCGGTCCATCCACTGCAGCGCGATCGCGAGGTAGAGCCCGACCACCACGATGCTGAGCATGATGATCACGGCGCGCTTGACCACCAGGTCGTAGAAGTCGAAGCGGCTTTCGTAATACACCGAGGCGATGAGGAAGAAGATCGGCGCGCTGCGCGTGACCCGATCGAGAATGCCGATCAGCAGGCTCTCTTCGCGCATGAAGATCAGCGCGATGAAGACGCCGCTCAACGCGATGAACAGGAAGATCATCACGTAGCGCAGGCGGAGCTGATCGGGCGACCGCTCGCGGCGCGGCATCCGCAGCATCAGCGCCGACGAATACATGCTGGTCACCGTAAACAGGCCGCCGATCAGCGCTCCGATCCACGGACCGAGGGGATCCGGGCGCGGCACCACGCCGAACATCGACAGCGTCAGGTAGACGGCGAGCGGCGGCGACAAGGCATACATCAACGCCAGCAGCCATCCGTAGACGCGCGGCACGGAGGTTCCGTCGCACTGCGCTTCGAGATACACCGTGTGCATGATTACCGGCGGAAACAGGAAGACGATGAACGTGCCCAAATCGAGCAGGCTGCGCTCGGTACTGCCGGTCAGGTTGCGGAACTCGATCAGCGCATGCAGGACGAACCAGATCGCGCTGATCACGAACAGCGCGAGGCCGGCCTTGTCGATGCGTGCGCCGATCGCCGGGTCGAATTCGCGATTGGGGCCGCCCCATACCGGGCTTATCCTGCGCGCGCTCAACAACGTGGCAGCGCCATAGGCGTAGGCGCCGAACAGGTAGACGAACAGGAACACCAGGCTGACGAGGATCATCGCGGCTACATCTATATACGCGAACGTCGTGCCGGGTGCCGGCCGCCCGGCGTCGAACGGCGGGTTCCGGGGCTCGAGTGGCGCGCGCGCTATCCTGATCGGCACGTGATTACCCGCTTCGCGCCCGCTCCCACCGGCCACCTTCATCTCGGGCACATCGTCAATGCGCTCCACGTCTGGGGGATCGCGCGCCAGCGCGACGGCAAGGTGCGGCTGCGCATCGAGGATCACGATCGCCAGCGATCGCGGCCCGAGTTCGAAGCCTCGATCCTCGACGACCTCGCCTGGCTTGGCTTTGTGCATGACGGGCCCATCGTCAGGCAACGCGAACGCGATGCGATCTACCGGCAGACGTTGCAACCGTTGATCGATCGCGAACTCGTTTTTGGCTGCACCTGTTCCCGCGCCGAGATAGCTGGTGATCTGTATCCCGGCACCTGTCGCGACAAGGAAATCGCCCTTGCCGACGGCGTCGGCTGGCGAGTCCGCATGGAACCGGGCCGCGAGCGGTTCTTCGACGAACTGCTGGGGCCACAGGAGCAGGACCCGAGCCGCCAGTGCGGCGATGTGCTGGTGCGCGATCGTCTCGGCAACTGGACCTATCAGTTCGCGGTGACGGTGGATGATCACGCGCAGCAGATCACCGACGTGATCCGCGGCGTCGACCTGCTCGAGTCGACGGGCCGGCAACTGCGACTGGCGCGCCTGATCGGCCGCCGCACGCCGCCGCGGTTCTGGCACCATTCGCTGGTGATGAAATCTCCCGGGCAAAAGCTCAGCAAGTCGGACGGCGACACCGGCGTGCGCGACCTGCGCACCCAGGGATGGACTGCCGAACAGGTGTTGGCCAAGGCCCGCAGCCTTTCTGATACCCTACCTGCATGAACAAGTTCCTGATCCTGATTCTGTCTGCCGCGCTGCTCGTTCCCAGCCTGTCGGCGGCGCATCCGGGCCACGATCACAAGTTGATGGGCACCATCTCCTCGATCGACAAGAACAAGGTGGTGGTGAAGACTACCGAAGGTAAGGACATGACCTTCGAGATTACGCCGCTGACCGCCTTCAAGCGCGGCAAGCAGAAGGGCATGCAGAGCGATCTGAAAGCCGGCATGCGCGTCGTCGTCAACATCGGCGACGGTGTTGAGCCGCTGAAGGCCAAAGAGGTTCAGTACTCGGCGAGTACGACCACCAGCACGAAGCAGTGACGCGCGGGCCTGCGTTCCTGGCCATCGCGGTCAAGGACGCGACCGAAACGTGGCGTGACGGCCGCTTCCGCTGGGCGGCCGGGCTCCTTTTTCTCCTCCTCGTCGCCGCTATCGCCGGCGGCGCCCAACATCAATCCCGAATCGCGCAACAGCATGCCGACGCCCAGGCCGCGGAGCGGGACGCCTGGCTCGACAAGGGCGACATGAACCCGCACGCGGCGGCGCACTACGGCGCCTTCGTCTTCAAGCCCGTGCAGCCGCTGTCGGCGATCGATCCCGGTCTCGATCCATTCCTCGGCGTGTTCGTGTTTCTCGAGGCACACAAGCAACAACTGGCGCGGCATCGGCCGATTGAAGACGCGGCGCCAACGCGCCGGCTCGGTTTGCTGACGCCGGCGACGGCGGCGCTGGTGTTGATTCCGCTGCTGGTGGTCTCGTTGACGTTTTCGAGTTTCGCAGGGGAGCGCGACCAGGGCACGTTGCGGCCGCTGCTCGCTCTAGGAATCAGCCGATGGTCGCTCCTGGTGGGCAAGGCGCTTGGCGCGATGTTGCCGCTGATCGTCGTGATGATCCCGGCGGCCATCGTCGCCGCGGCATTCGTGTTTTTCAATCGTCCGGCCGATCCGGATGCGCCGATTGGCGCCCGCGCATTCGGATTGCTGCTGGTCTACCTCGCCCATGCGCTGGTGTGGACCGGCGCCGGCCTGGCGGTGTCGGCGCGAGCCCGGTCGCAAGCCGCCGCGCTGGTGGTGTTGCTGGCCTTGTGGTTTGCGAACGCTTTCGTGATGCCGCCACTAGCCATGGCGATCGCGAAAGGTATGTCGCCATCACCGTCGGCAATGCAGTTCACGGCCGCGATCGAAAACGAAAAGGCGAAATGGCCCGACTGGGACACGCGCGTCGATCGCGTCATGGAGCGATTCCTCGACGGGGAGTTCGAATCGACCATGGCTCCTGCGAACGTGGAGGTGGTCGCGCTGATCGAATCGGAAGCAGATGAAACGGCGCTTTACGATCGGCACTTTGCCGAACTGTTCAGCGCGTATGCGGGGCAAACCGAGATCTACGAGCAGGTTTCGATCGTGTCGCCGACGCTGGCGGCGCGAATGCTGTCGATGGCGCTCGCCGGCACCGACGACGCGCACGACCGGGAGTTTGCGGCGGCGGCGGGCCGCTATCGGTCGCAGATGTTGACGACGCTCAACAGCGAGCTGGCCGGCTCGGGCCGGCTCAACACGTTTGATTACGTGCGCGGTCGCGATTTGTGGGAGAAGGTGCCGCCATTTGATTACGAGGTACCCGGTGCCGCCTGGGCGGTGTCGCAGCGGCTCTCCAGTGTGTTCGCGCTCGCGGGCTGGCTGGCGATCGCCGCCGTTGCCGCGGTCGCGAGCATGTCGTCGATGAAGGTCGAATAGCCGTGATCGCCTTCCTGACACGACACGAGTGGAAGCTGCTGGCCACGAACGACGTGGTGCGGATCGTCATCGCCGTGTTTGGCGCGGCGCTCGTGTTTGCGTCGTTGCTTGGCGTCGCACGCGCGCGCGCGGAGGATACCGCGGCGATTCCGGCACCGCGGTCGATGCGCGCCGACGCGATCGCGAACGAGCGCGGCGCGATGCTGGTGATGCCGGCGGCGCCGATGGCGTCGCTGGCCGCGGGGCAGAGCGACGTCTACCCCGGTTACCTCAAGGTCACCGCCCGCAACGTCGATGCGCTGGTGACTGGCGATCAGGTAGCGCATCCGCTCGCCGTGGCGTCGGGGCACTTCGACGTCGCATTCGTGATCCTGTTCCTCTATCCGCTGCTGGTCTTCGCCATCAGCTTCGACCTTACCGCCGGCGAGCGCGATCGCGGGACGCTGCGGATGGTGCTCGCCCAACCCGTCGGGTTGCGGGATGTGGTCGCCGGCAAGGTGATCGCGCGCGCGGTGCTGCTGGGCGTGCCGGCGATCATCATTCCCATCCTTGCGGCTTCGAATGCGGCGCCGCCACGGCTCGCCGCGTGGACGGCGGCGGTCGTCGCCTATGGATTGATCTGGCACGGCATCGCGCTGATCGTCAACGCGCGCGGCTGGAACGCCGCCACCAACGCGCTCGTGCTCGCCGGCATCTGGCTGCTGTTCGCGATCGTGGGGCCGGCGACGATCAACCTGATCATCGACTTGCGATATCCGATGCCGTCGCGCGTCACGGCCGCGGTTCAAGCGCGTGCCGCGACGCAGGAGGCCACGGTGCAGGGCAACCGTGAGCTCGGCCAGTTCCTGCAGGATCATCCGACTTCATCGAACGTCGGGCGGGAGGGCATGCGCCAGTTCGCAATGCTGCAGGCGGCGCGCGACCGCCAAATTGCTGAACGGTTGCAGGCGGTGGAAACCGCGTTCGAGCAGCAGTTGCAGCGTCAACAACGCCTCGCGTCGTGGCTCAGCGTGTTGTCGCCGACGATGGTGGCGCAAGGCGTGCTGCTGGAGACGGCCGGCACCGGCAGGACGCGATTCGAGCACTTCAATGCCGCGGCAAGCAGGTTTCAGGCCGAATGGAAGGCATACTTCGAACCGCGAGTGCTGGATGCGGCCACTCTGACTGCAGACGAAGTGCGCGACGCGCCGAAGTTCAATTACGTGGACGACACCTCGGTGACGGGGCAGGTCGCCACTCCGATCGCCGGCATGGCAATCGCAGGCGCCGTCTTGGTGTGGCTCGGCTTTCGATCGTATCGAGGATATCAACTGTGATTGAGGCGGTTCAGTTGACGAAGATCTTCAACGGCGTCACTGCTGTCGATGGCCTTGATCTCACCATCAAGCCCGGCGAAGTGTTCTGCCTGCTGGGTGCCAACGGTGCCGGCAAGACGACGACGATCAACCTGTTTCTGAACTTCATCCAGCCGGCATCGGGAGAGGCGCGCATCAGCGGGATGAATGTCGTGCACCACCCGGTCGAGACGAAACAGCGGCTCGCGTACATCCCCGAGCAGGTGACGCTGTACCGCAACCTGACCGGCATCGAGAACCTGAGATTCTTCAGCCGCCTGGCGAAGGCCGACGCGGATTCGGATCAGGAGCTGCTTGCGATCCTTCGGCAATGCGGGCTGACGGAAGAGCAGGCACGCCGCCGCGTCGGCACCTACTCGAAAGGGATGCGGCAGAAGATCGGGATCGCGATGACGGTGGCGAAGAAGGCGGAAGCGCTGCTGCTCGACGAACCGACGTCAGGCCTGGATCCGAAAGCCTCCAATGATTTCTCGATGCTGCTGACCGATCTCGCGAAGCGCGGCGTCGCGATCCTGATGGCGACGCACGATCTATTCCGCGCGAAGGAAACCGGCCACCGCGTCGGGATCATGAAACACGGGAAGCTGGTAGACGTGCTCGACACCGCGACGCTGGGTCACACCGATCTGGAGCAGATTTACTTGAGGCACATGCACGACTGACGTGATGCTTGTCGGGAGGTGCGGCTTGTCGCGAGGTGCCACATGTCGCGATGAACTGCTTGTCGCGAGGGGATGCTTGTCGGGAGGGGATGCTTGTCGGGAGGAGGCGGCAAATTAAGAAGGCCGCAGTATCGATTCCCTCAAACGTCGCTGAAGGATGGTGCCGCAAGGACCGCGGCCAGGCGTTCCAAAATCACGTTTCGATAGCAATGGGATCTGGGGGTGAGTTGGATACCGAGCTCGAAATCTGTTACCGGAACAACCTGTTGCGCCGGGACGACTGCCACGAGGTCACGGCGCTACTAAACCGGACCCGACCCATGTTGAGGCGTCTGCATGATTCGCTGTGAGCAAAGCAGCACCTCCCGACAAGCAGCACATCGCGACGAACATCATCTCGCGGTCATCTCGCGACAGGCGACGCCTTCCCGACACGCGTCGGTTTCGCGACAAGCGACATGTCGCGACAAGCTGCATCTCGCGTCAGCGCAGGAAGCTAATCACCCAGTCCGACTTCCCACTCATAAAAAACCTCGCCGAATCGCCGGCTTCCTTATCCGTTCCTGTCAGCCCGTAACCCACCACTTGCGGATACCACTTGCCGCCGCTGAACACCTTGGTCGGTGGCGTCCACAGGGACGGGTCGTCCAGGCGCGGCGCATATGAGACGTAGATGCCTTCCTGCGCGTAGCTCTCATCCTTGGAGCGGTTGAGCAGCATCACATACTGCTCGAGCGCGGTGTTCCAGTGCACCGACGGCCCCCAGAACGCGTCGACGCGTTCGTCGGCGTCGTGCCAGGCGTGGCTTGGCGCCACCAGCGGGGTCGCCGCCGGATAGGTCCACTCGAGCCGCCGCCGCATGGTCCCCGGCATGGTGATTACTTCGCGCTGGCCGGGGGCCGGCGCCCACACGCCGTCGCGCCAGATGGCGAGGCGGCCCGACGGACGATCGCGATCGGCCCAGCGCATGCGCGCCACGGCCACGCCCTGCGTTTCCGCCTGGCGTTGGTACTGGCTGTAGAACAGATACAGATACTGACGGCGATCGTCGAGCATCACGCTGAGATCACCGACGCCGCCAATAATGTAGCGGTTCGTCGACGAGCACGCGATCGAGCCTTGGGTCGCCTGGATCACGGGTCCGAGATCCTCCCAGGTGCGTCCGCGATCCGTCGAGCGTGCGGCGCCGATGCGCGACACCATGCGATCGTTGCGTCCGCACTGCGCCGCCGGCCATTCGTTGTGATAAAAGCCGTACCACGTCTCGACCTCGTCGCTGACGATGGCTTCCATCCACACGCCGTGGCCCGGATGTGGGCTCATCGTGACCGGCGCCGCCGCGGTGAGCCGATCGAGCGACACACCTGACGCGAGTTTCGGGATGCCGTCCGCCGAGGTCATCACGAAGAGCTTGCGCTCGCCATCTTCGAGTTCCCACATCACAGGGCTGTTGGAATCGACGACGCCTGGCAACGTGACTGTCGAGGCGGGTGTCAGGGTAGTACGAGGCAGCTGAACGGGGACTTGACGTGCGGCGGTGGCGGTGAGTGTGCCGATAGCGATGAGTGCCGTCACGAACAAGCGCACGCGGAGGATGATCACCAGTCGTTACTACGGCTCCGCTGTGCTGTTCGTTTCATATGGGTTATCCTGCGCCCATGTCACGCGACGTCGCAGTCGAAGATGACGTGTCTGCCGAAGCGCTCCGCGCCAAGGTGGACGTGCTCACCATTGCTGAGCTCGAGCGCGCGTGGCAGGGGCCTGCTGCCGGCAACGGCACGGTCACGCAGAAGATCAACAACGCGCAGCTCACGATTTCGCGCAACGGCGCGCAGGACTTCCAGGATCGACAGGTTTATCTTTTCGTAGACGACGAGCCGTGGGGGAAAGTGCGCTACGGCCACGTCGTGTCGCGCGAAATCCCTCCCGGCAAACATCGCGTGCGGGCGTTCAACACGTTGTTCTCGCACACGATTGAGGTGGATGCGCTGCCCGGTGAGCACGTCCGCGTGCATTGCACGAACGGCATGCCCACCGTGGGCTTCCTGATGATGATCTTCCTGCACGTCACGGCGCTGCGGCCGCGACTCGAACGGCTGGCCTGATCAGCCCTTCGTAATCTTGGTCGCCGTCAGCCACTTGCGGCCGTCGGTGTCTTTTACCGTTCCGAGCACCACCGCCGGAACCGCCTGCGTGCACGCTTCGCCGGCTTCCTTCGCCACGTCGTTCTTGGTGATGTAGTACTCGGTCGTAGACCCCGCTGCGTCTTTCACCAGCAGCACGTCCTGGCATTCCTTGGCGTCGGGCTTCTTCAGGTAGCACTTGGCGCACACCATCTCGCCCTTGAAGGTCTCGTCTGCGGCAAATGCCGGCACCGCCACCGCCGCCGCGGCCAGCGACAGGATCATTTCGCGTCGTGTCAACATGAGGTTCATTGTAATCTGTGTGGCCTCGGAGTGTTGTTGAGACGTTTTGTTCTGCTGCTCGTCCTGCTCGGCACCGCCACGGTGGTGACGCTGGCCCAATCCAAGCGGATTTTCACGAACCCACGTCCTGAGGGTCACTTCAAGACGTT
>DASVFC010000437.1:0-2326 GCA_036380235.1 Vicinamibacterales bacterium | reverse complement strand
TACAGCACGCACAGCTTCCAGGTGTTGCAAGGCTCCGTCAAAGAAGGTTGGCTCGGTGAGGACAGAAATCGCCGCGGCACCGGCGCGTTCGTATCCGAGCGCAATCGCCACGGGGTCGTAGCCAGCCCGCAATACGCCGCGCGACGGTGAGCGCCGCTTGCACTCTGCGATCACGTTGATCGTGTTGCGACGCGACAGTCGCTCGGCGAACTGCTGGCCTTTCGGGGTGCGCCGCAACGCCCGCTGCTCCAGCGATGCTCGCGGCTCTCGAGCCATCGCGGCAGCGACGCGCGTCCGCGTGGCGGCGACGATTGCCTGGAGAAGGTCAGGCGCACTGGTCACGCCGGTGCTCCCTGGCGATTCGAGACGGCGATCAGCTGGTCCAGGACCTTCATGGCACCGCCGCCGTCGATCGCGGCGGCCGCGAGGTTGATGCCGTCGTGCACAGTCGCGGAATGCCCGCCGACGAATAACGCCGCGCCCGCGTTCAGCAACACCACGTCCCTTGGGCGACCGTGTTCGCCGCTTAACACCGCACGCACGATCGCGGCGTTCGTCGCTGCGTCACCGCCCTTCAGCGTTTCCGGTGCGGCCTTCGCCAATCCGAAATCCGAGGGATGCACGTAGAAGGTCTGTACCGCCAGGCCACGGCACTCCGACACCTTTGTGTAACCGGTGGTCGACAACTCGTCGAGCCCATCCGCACCATGCACGACCCACGCACGTTCGGAGCCGAGCAGCGACAGCGAGCGTGCCAGCAACTCGGTGAGCTCGGGGCGCGGCACGCCCACGATCTGCCGGGATGGCCGCGCCGGGTTCGTCAGCGGTCCGAGCAAGTTGAATGCGGTCCGGACGCCGAGATCCTTGCGTGCCTGGGCGGCGTGTTTCATGGCCGGATGAAAGGTCGGCGCAAACAGGAACGCGATTCCCACTTCATCGAGGCATGCCGCGGCGATGTCGGACGAGGCGGTGATGTTGACGCCCAGCGCTTCGAGCACGTCGGCGCTGCCGCACTGGCTCGACACCGATCGATTGCCATGCTTCGCGACCCTCATGCCGGACGCCGCAATCACGATCGCCGACGCGGTGGAGATGTTGAACGTGCCCGAACGATCGCCGCCCGTGCCGCAAGTGTCGAACACTGCCCCGGGTCGCGCCTTGATCGGCACCGCATTGGCGCGCATCGTCTGCGCGAATCCGACCAGCTCGCCCGGGCGCTCGCCCTTCATGCCGAGGCCAACGAGCAGCCCGGCGATCTGCGCCGGCGCCGCTTCGCCGCGCATGATCGTCGCCATGGCGTCGGCGGCTTCAGCAGTGCTGAGATCTTCCTGCCGCCGGAGTTTCTCGATCAGCGCTGGAAACATGGTCACATCTCGAGGAAGTTGCGAAGGATCCGGCGTCCTTCGTTGGTCAGCACCGATTCGGGATGAAACTGCACACCGTGAATCGGCAGCGAGCGATGCCGAAGTCCCATGATGAGGCCGTCCTCCTTGGTGCGGGCCGTGATCTCAAGGTCGTTCGGCAGCGACTTCTCGTCGACGACCAGCGAGTGATATCGGCCGGCCTGAAACGGCGCAGACAATCCGGCGAACACGCCGGCGCCGTCATGGTCGACCGTCGAGGTCTTGCCGTGAATCGGCAGCGGCGCGCGCACGACCTCGCCGCCGAACGCGAGGCCTATCGCCTGGTGGCCGAGACAGACACCAAGCACTGGCATGCGCGCGCCGAATGCTTTGATCACCTCGAGCGACACGCCCGCCTGTTCGGGGCGGCCGGGGCCCGGCGAGATCACGACGCGTGAATGCGTCAACGCCTGCAGCTCTTGGAGGGAGGCCTCGTCGTTGCGGCGCACGATCACCTTCGTGCCCAGCTCGCCGAGATACTGGACGAGGTTATACGTGAACGAGTCGTAGTTATCGATGACCAGGACCACGTCGTTATAAACCTGACTGCGCCAGCTCGAGTGCCCGAATCATCGCCCGCGCCTTGTCGCGTGTTTCTTCGTACTCCGCCGTCGGGTTCGAATCCGCGACAATGCCGGCGCCGGCCTGGATGTAGGCCTTGCCGCCCTCGAGCAGGATCGAGCGAATCGCGATGCAGAAATCGAGGTTGCCCGCGAAATCGAGATAGCCCACCGCGCCCGCATACAAGCCGCGCCGCGTCGGTTCGAGCTCGTTGATGATCTGCATGGCACGCACCTTCGGCGCGCCGGAGACGGTGCCGGCGGGAAAACACGACACCAGCGCATCCAGTCGATCGCGTCCCTCGGCCAGATCGCCTTCGACGACCGAAACGAGATGCATGACGTGGGAGTAGCGTTCCAGCC
>DASVFC010000436.1:0-2149 GCA_036380235.1 Vicinamibacterales bacterium | reverse complement strand
CGACGACTTCAAGGGAAAAACCGAGATCTCGCAATTCTGCGGTGCGCGTCGGAACACACATAGTCGCGGTAGTTCTTCGCTGGTCAAGTCGCGAAACGTTCGCGTGTCGTTGCGGGTATTCCTGCAACGACCCAGCAAGGTTCGGTGACATCCACACAGATCAGTTTGAACTCGTCGCATCGATGTGTGATGGTGAATCAAAGGAGGGAGGATGCGCAGGATAATCGGCGCGGCGTTTGTTTCCTTGGACGGTGTGATGCAGGCGCCTGGCGGGCCCGCCGAAGATCCAACTGGTGGCTTCAAGCATGGGGGGTGGCTGACGCAATTTTTTGACGAGGGCGTCGCGAAACGGGTCGACGCGCTGTTCAGCGGCGAATTCGATCTGCTGCTTGGCCGCCGGACCTACGACATCTTCGCTGCGTTCTGGCCGTATGTGACCGGCGACGAAAAGGCGCTTGGCGAGAAATTCGATCGCGCGACGAAATACGTGCTCACCAGCCAGAAGCATCCGCTGGACTGGAACAATAGCCATCGACTCGCGACGCTCGCCGAGCTGTCTGCGATCAAGCGCGGCGACGGTCCGGACCTGATCATTCAAGGAAGCGGAACGCTTTACCCGCAGCTGCTGGCCAACAACTTGATCGACGAGCTGAGGCTCATGACCTTCCCGGTTATCCTGGGCCCTGGCAAACGCCTTTTAGGAGAGGGAACCGCTGCGCGCGCGATGCGCATGATCGAACACGAGGTTACGTCCGCCGGCAACGTCGTCGCTACTTACGCACCAAACGGCGAAGTAAGGCCCGGAAGTTTCGCGACGCAGGAACCTAGTACCGCAGAGCGTGAACGGCGGGAGAAGATCGCACAAGGGAAGTGGTAAACGATCGGCCGTCGGTCAGCTGGTTAGATGAATTCGAGGCAACCTCAATTGGCCTCGGTTTGTGCGCCGGCCATTTCCAGCCAGTCCAGTTGCTCTTCAAGGCGGTGAAACGCGTCATCGCCGATCTCGCTGTTGGCACGCATCGAGACGATTGTGCTTCTGGCGGCTCGAAGTGCCATCCTTTGCAGTTCGTTGTACTGTGCCCGCAAGTTGTCGGGTCCTGTTCCGTCAACGCCGAGTTGCGTCCTGAATTGCTTGCGCACGGTGATCGCCAGGGGTGACGAGCTTGCGGCTAACGCGGCATCCACCGCATCCAGAGCTCTAACGCGACCGATCTGCAGCTCACGGCCGATGGGGTCATCTTCGGGGAAGTTCATCATTCGCATGAGCGACTTGAGCGTCAGGCCCTGAATGACGAGCGTTCCCAGCACCACCAGAAATGCCGTCAGAACGATCAAGTCGCGGTAGGGAAACGTCACCGGCAAAGCGAGTGCCGTCGCAAGCGATACGATTCCCCGCATCCCTGCCCACGAGACGACAACGCCGCTTCCGATGGTCGGCCGGAGCATCGGTCGCGGCGGATTAAAGCCCGAACGGCGATGCCGCCACCGTACGACGGCGTTGAACGGCATGTGCCAGGCGAATCGGGCAACGATCACCGTGAGCAGTATCGCGCCCGCCACCGCAAGATAGTGGCCTGTTTGCCCCGGCTCGAGGCTCGTCAAGATCGGACGGATCTGCAAGCCGATGAAAATGAACGCGAGGATGTTGAGGGCGAAGACCACGGTTTCCCAGACGGCGTACGCAGGAATGCGCTGGCGTGCGGGTGTTCGCTGCGGTGCGGTCTGTGCGACGAAGATGGCAAAGGAGACCGTAGTCAGCACCGCCGACAGCCGCAAATGCTCCGCGATGATCCACACGCTGAACGTGGCGAGGAACTGCACGATGATCACCGTCGGCACGTGCTCGACATGGCTGAGCGAACGTTGCAGCAACCACCCTAATGCCGGACCGGCGACAAGGCTGCCGGCTACGGCAAGCAGGAACTGCGGCGCCACCTCCGCCGCCGTAAAGCCGCCCGCGGCGGCCGCGCCGACGGCCAGCCGATAAATCAACAGCGCCGTTGCATCGTTGAACAAGCTTTCGCCTTCAAGGATCGTGAGCAGGCGATGTGGTGGATGCATTGGCCGCAAGACTGCGGTCGCCGCGACGGCATCCGGCGGCGCAACGATCGCACCTAACGCGATCGCCGCGGACCAGGGCATCGACGGA